>DASPSK010000167.1:0-8557 GCA_035623975.1 Acidimicrobiales bacterium
CCGGACGACTCAAGTTGAGGCTGGTGATGAGGCCGACGGTGGTACAGGATGAGAGCGGCCACGAGTCCGGTCCGGGAGGTTGACCGATGCCCCTGCATGCCCACGAGGACAGCGCTGCGTCCACCGCTCATTTGAGCTTCCGCCCCCAGTTCGGCCTCGAGCTCGAGGAGGACGTCCCCATGCTGCGGCTTCCCGACTCGGGCATGGCGCCGGCGACGGCCTACCAGATCATCCACGACGAGCTCATGCTCGACGGCAACGCCCGCCTCAACCTCGCCACCTTCGTCACCACCTGGATGGAGCCCGAGGCGGAGCGGCTCATGTCCGAGTGCTCGCCGAAGAACATGATCGACAAGGATGAGTACCCGCAGACGGCTGAGATCGAACGGCGATGCGTCAACATGCTGGCTCGCCTCTGGAACGCCCCGGGCGACGGGGAGGCCACCGGCTGCTCGACAACGGGCTCGAGTGAGGCGTGCATGCTCGGCGGTCTGGCCCTGAAGTGGCGGTGGCGCGAGCGCGAGCGTGCCGCCGGCCTCCCGGCCGATCGCCCGAACCTCGTGATGGGAACGAATGTCCAGGTCTGTTGGGAAAAGTTCTGCCGTTACTTCGACGTCGAGCCCCGTCTCGTGCCGGTCGGACCGAAGGTGCCGCACTTGACGGCCAAAGCGGCCGCGGCCGCCTGCGACGCCAACACCATCGGGGTCGTGGCCATCCTCGGCTCGACCTATGACGGCTGTTACGAGCCGGTGGCTGAGATTGCCAAGGCGCTCGACAAGCTTGCCGCCCGGCCAGGGGGCCCGGACGTGCCCATCCACGTCGACGGCGCCAGCGGGGCGATGGTGGCTCCTTTCATCGACCCGAAATTGCTCTGGGACTTCCGCCTCGCCCGGGTCCAGTCGATCAACACCTCCGGTCACAAGTACGGCCTCGTCTACCCGGGCGTTGGCTGGATCATCTGGCGGGACAACGACGCCTTGCCGGAGGATCTCGTCTTCAAGGTCGACTACCTCGGTGGCGAGATGCCGACGTTCGCCCTCAACTTCTCCCGCCCGGGAGCCCAGGTCGTGGCGCAGTACTTCAACTTCCTGCGCCTCGGCCTCGACGGCTACACCCAGGTGCAGCAGGCGTGCCGGCACACGGCGAAGTGGCTCGCCGCCGAGATCGCCAAGCTCGGGCCGTACGAGCTGATCTCGAAAGGCGATGAGCTCCCGGTCTTCGCCTTCCGGACGCGCGAAGAGACCGTCTTCTCCGTCTACGACGTCTCGACGGCGCTGCGCGGCCACGGCTGGCTCGTGCCCGCCTACCCGATGCCGGAAGGCATGGAGGACATCTCCGTGCTGCGCGTTGTCGTCCGCAATGGGCTGAGCCGCGATCTCGCCCGCATGCTCCTCAACGACCTCCGTCAGGTGACCGAGCGCCTTACGCAGGTGGCCGCCCACATGGAGCCGCATGCGGCCGCCGACCTCGAGAGGGAGGTCCGCAAAAGGGTGCGCACCGGTTTCCACCACTGAGCTGGCGGCGACCGTGCCGGCCAGCGCCCCGACTCAGTCCTCGCTGTCGACCGTGACCTGAGCGACCGCCGCGACCGACTGGCCCTCGTCGAGGTTCATGACGCGCACGCCCGTGGCATCACGACCCTGCGCGGGGATGTCACGCACGGCCGTGCGGATGACAACGCCACCCGAGGCGACGATGAGGAGCTCGTCGTCGAGGGAGGCCATCAGGGCCGTCACGACCCAGCCGCGGCGTTGCGTGAGGCGGATGCCCCGCACGCCTTGGCCGCCGCGCGCCTGGCTGTGGAAGTGCTCGAGCTTCGTCCGCTTGCCGAAACCGGCGTCGGTGACGATGAGCAAGTCGACGCCCTCACGGGCGACGTCGCAGGAGACGAGCTCGTCGCCCTCTCGCAAGCGCATGCCGCGCACGCCCGCCGCCGACCGTCCCATCGGCCGGACTTCGGACTCCTTGAACCGGATGGCCATGCCCGCCTTGCTCACGAGCAGGAGGTCGTCGTTGCCACCGGTCCGGATGACGCGCACGAGCTCGTCCCCCGGATTCAAGTTGATGGCGATGAAGCCCTCGCGCCGTGACTTGTCGTACTCGCTCATGGCGGTCTTCTTGACCTGGCCGGACCGCGTAGCGAAGAGCAGGAACTCCTCGTCCTGGAACGCATTGGCGTCGATGACGGCCTGGATGCTCTCGTCCGGCTCGAGGGGCAGGAGGTTGACCGCCGGCGTCCCACGGGCGTTGCGCTCCTTGATCGGGATCTCGTGCGCCCGCAGGCGGTAGACCTTGCCCCGGTTCGAGAAGAACAGCAGGTGGGCGTGGGCGGTCGTGTGCACGACCTCCCGGACGAGGTCCTCCTCCTTCAAGCGAGAGCCCTGGACTCCCCGTCCGCCTCGTCCCTGGGTGCGGAAGGCGTCGGCCGAAACCGCCTTCACGTATCCCGCCCGCGTGACCGTGACGATCATCTCCTCGTCTTCGATGAGATCCTCGACGTTCAGGTCGCCCGGGTCGTGGATGAGACGCGTGCGCCGGGCGTCGGCGAACTTCTCGCGGACGGCGCCGAGCTCGTCTGCGATGACACGGCGCAGGCGGCCGGGGTCCCCGAGAATGGCCTCCAGCTCGGCGATGGCCTCGCGTAACACGCGCATCTCCTCGTCGAGCTCGGCGCGACCCAGCCGGGTGAGGCGGCCGAGAGTCATGTCGAGAATGTGGTTCGCCTGTATCTCGGAGAAGGCGAACGGCTCGGCCATGAGGGCGCCGCGGGCGGCGGCGCGGTCCTCGGAGCCCCGGATGGCCGCGATGACCTCGTCGAGCATGTCGAGCGCCCGCAGCAGGCCCTCGACGATGTGGGCGCGGGCTCGTGCCTTGTCGAGGCGATACTGCGAGCGCCGCGTGACGACCTCGATCTGGTGATCGACGTAGGCCTTGACGGCCTGGGCGAGGTTCAAGAGGCGGGGGACGCCGTCGACGAGCGCCAACATGTTCACGCCGAAGCTGGTCTGCAGAGGGGTGTGCTTGTAGAGGTTGTTGAGCACGACGTTGGCGTTGGCGTCGCGCTTGAGCGTGATCACGAGTCGCGTCGTCTCGCCCGCTGAGAGGTTCTCGATGTTGTCGATGCCGGGCACGTCGCCGGCGCTGAAGGCCTCGAAGACGCGCTTGGCGATGACGTCGACCGAGGTCTGGTACGGGATCTCGGTGACGACGATCTGCGCCTTGCCGCCGCGGCCCTCTTCGATCTCGGCGACAGCGCGCAGCTTCACCGATCCCCGGCCCGTGCGGTAGGCGTCAAGGATGCCGGCTCGCCCGAGGATGAGCGCCCCCGTGGGGAAGTCGGGGCCCTTCACGAACCGCATGAGATCCTCCGGCGTCGCCTCGGGGTTCTCGAGCACGTGCAGGACGGCGTCGATCACCTCGCCGAGGTTGTGGGGCGGGATGTTCGTCGCCATACCGACGGCGATACCCTGCGACCCATTGACGAGCAGGTTCGGGAAACGCGCCGGCAGCACGATCGGTTGCTCGGTGGAGCCGTCGTAGTTCGGCATCATGTCGACGGTGTTCTCGTCGATGCCGTCGAGCAGCGCCATGGCAAGAGGGGCGAGGCGGCACTCGGTGTAGCGGGCCGCCGCCGGGCCCATCGTCGGGCCGGGGGCACCGAAGTCGCCGTGGCCGGAGATCAAGGGGTACCGCAAACTGAAGTCCTGCACCATGCGGGCCAGGGCGTCGTAAATGGCCATGTCGCCGTGGGGGTGGAAAGTCTTCATGACCTCGCCGACGACGGCGGCGCTCTTCACGAAGGGCCTGTCCGGGCGCAGGTTCTCCTCACTCATCGCATAGAGGATCCGCCGGTGCACGGGCTTGAGCCCGTCGCGAACATCGGGCAAGGCGCGCTGGACGATGACGGACATGGAGTACTCGAGGAAGGAGCGCTCCATCTCCTCCTGGATCTCAACCGGGACGATGCCGACCGCTAACCCTCCGCCGTCGAGCGGTCCCTGTCCGGGGCCGCCGGCGCCTGTCCCGCCGTTGCCGTCTGGTGCGGCCATATGTCGTTCCTCCGAAACTCACTTGTCACCCGCCGGCACGAGCCGGGCGAGGTGTAACGGCCTCCTCGATCAGATGTCGAGGAAGCGGATGTCCTTTGCATTCGTCTGGATGAAGTGGCGGCGCTGCTCGACGTCGTCACCCATCAACACCGAGCAGACCTCGTCGGCGATGCTTGCGACCTCCATGTTGATCTGGAGAAGGGAGCGCTTGGAGGCCTCGATAGTGGTCTCCTTCAGCTCCTGCCAGTTCATCTCCCCGAGCCCTTTCAGGCGCTGGAACTCCTTTGAGTAGCCCGGGTGCTCCTCTAAGAACCGCGCCCGGGCGGCGTCGTCCTTCAGGTAGACCTTCGCCGTTCCCACTTCCGCCGAGTAGAGCGGGGGCTGGGCGGCATAGACATGACCTGCCTCGATGAGCGGTTTCATCTGGCGGAGGAAGAAGGTCAACAGCAGGGTGCGGATGTGTGAACCGTCGACATCGGCATCGGCGAGGATGATCACCTTGCCGTAGCGGATCTTCGAGAGGTCGAAGTCCTCGGCCAAGCCGGCGCCGATCGCCATGATGAGCGCCTGTATCTCCTCGTTCTTCAACATCTTGTCCACACGGGCGCGCTCGACGTTCAGGATCTTGCCCCGGATGGGCAGGATCGCCTGCGTCTTCGGATCGCGAGCCTTCACGGCCGAGCCGGCGGCGGAGTTGCCCTCCACGATGAACAGCTCGGACTCGCGGGCCTCGCGCGACGAGCAGTCGTAGAGCTTGCCGGGCAGGCCGGCACCGTCGAGGGCGCTCTTTCGCCGCGTGAGGTCACGAGCCTGATTGGCCGCCATGCGGGCGCGCTGGGCGAGGAGCGCTTTCTGAACGATCTGACGGCCCTCCTTCGGGTTCTCGTCGAACCACTCGCTCAACTTGGCGTTCGTGGCGCGCTCGACGAGCGAGCGCATCGAGGTGTTCCCCAGCTTGCCCTTCGTCTGCCCTTCGAACTGCGGGTTCGTGAGACGCACCGAGACGATGGCCGTGAGGCCCTCGCGGATGTCGCGGCCGTCGAGCGTCTCGGCGCCGTCGCGTACGAGGTTCCACACCTTGGCGTACTTGTTGACGACGTTCGTGAGCGATTTGCGGAGGCCCTCCTCGTGCATCCCGCCCTCGATGGTGGCGATCCCGTTCGCGAACGAGTAGATGCTCTCGTAGAAACCCGTGTTCCACTGCAGGGCGACCTCGACCTCCTGGTCGTCCTCGGACTGCGTGAAGAAGGCGACTTTGCGGAAGAGCGCCTCCTTGGCGGCGTTCAGGTGCTTCACGTAGTCGACGATGCCGCCGGTGTAGCGGAAGGTCTCCTCCGCCTGGCGTCCCGCCCGCTCGTCCTTGAACCGGATCTCGAGGGCGCGGTTGAGGAAGGCCATGATCTGGAGACGTTCGAGCACCGTCTGGGCGCGGAATTCGACCTCGTCGAAGATGGAGGCGTCCGGCCAGAAGACCACCGTGGTACCCGTACGCCCACGGGGTGCCTCCCCTATGACCTTGAGCGGGCCGGTGGGGGTGCCACCGTCGCGGAACTCCATCGCGTAGCGCTTGCCGTCGCGGTCGATCTCGAGCAACAGGCGGCTCGAGAGGGCGTTCACGACCGAGACGCCGACGCCGTGAAGGCCTCCGGAGACCTTGTAGCCGCTGCCGCCGAACTTCCCGCCGGCGTGCAGCATCGTCAGCACGATCTCGGCGGCCGTCTTGTCCTTGTACTGGGGGTGGAGGTCGACAGGGATGCCGCGGCCGTTGTCGACCACGCGGCAGCCACCGTCGGCCAGCAACGTCACGTCGATCCGGGTGCAGTAGCCGGCCATCGCCTCGTCGACGGCGTTGTCGACGACCTCCCAGACCAGATGGTGGAGACCGCTCGGCCCGGTCGAGCCGATGTACATGCCCGGTCGGAGCCGGACGGGCTCGAGCCCCTCGAGGATGGTGATGTCGCTGGCGTCATAGGAGGCCGTCTCCGACATTCGATCTCTCTTCTCAGTCTCCAATACCACGGGCGCGGCCTTCCAACGGGGTACGCGGCAAGGGCCGATGACTGCCCGCGACGGGGGAAGCGGGAGACTCGGCGATGCTCTTTATTGTACCCGCTTTAGAGACCGCGTCGGGCCAGAAAGGGTCGGGTTTCTTTGGACTTTCTCGGTCAGGGGCCCTCTGTGGGTCGGCCTTGGCCGCGGCGTGCGACCCGCAGGCTCAGGCTCGTTGGAGACGAGCCCGGCAGGCGCTCGGAGAGTCTGCTCAGGATGCCGGCCGAGAGGAACTGGAGCTGCGTCGCCCAGCTCGGGTCGTCGACCTCCACGGTCAGCGTGGACGCGTGCAGCCTCCGCGGCTGAGCGTGAGCGGCCACCTGTGAACCGACGACGTCCTCCCACGCCGCCAGCACGCTCGCCAGCGTCACGGTCGCCTCCAAGCCACGCGCCCGCAGCATCCGCTGGGCGGCCTCGCCGATCGGCAGGCCGAAGGGCGCGCCGGCGTTCTCGGTCACGAGAGTTTTCCGCCCGCCAAGCGGACGACGAGATCGGGAGCCGCTCCCGGCGGCAAGGCCCCGGCGGTCGTCAGCAGCGCCTGTGTCGAGGGCAGCTCGTTGACGAGCGCCCTCGCCGTCGCTTCGTCGAGCTCGGAGAAGGCGTCATCGAGAAGCAGCACCGGCGTCACGCCGGTGACGCTCGTGACGTGGCGGTGAGTCGCCAGCCGGAGGGCAAGGGCCACGCACCGCTGGCGACCTTGCGAAAGCCGTGTGCGGGCGTCGAGGCCGCCGGCGACGATCTCGAGATCGTCGCGCTGCGGCCCGACGGTCGTGAGCTGCCGCCGCAGGTCGTCGTCGCGGGCGGCCGCCAGGGCGCCGGCGAGGGGGCCGGCGTAGGAGCGGGCGTAGGACAGCTCGAGCATCCCCGCTCCAGGGGCAAGGGCTGCGAAGGCATCGCGGGCGAGGGGAACGAGGTCCGCGGTGAGCTCGGCACGGCTCGCCGCCACGCGTTCGCCCGTTTCTGCCAGGCGTTCGTCCCACACATCGAGAGTGGCGGCGGCGGAGGCGTCCAGCCGGCCGCCGAGTTGACGCAACAGGGCATTGCGCTGCCGGAGAATCCGGTCGAGGTTTACCCGCTCGGCGCCGAGGCGAGGGCGGGTGGCGGCGATGACGTCATCGAGCAGGTCCCGGCGCAGTACGGGTGACCCTTTGGCCAGCTCGAGGTCGTCCGGTGTGAACAGGGTCGTCCTCAGGACCTCGAGAAGCTGGCGGGAACCTTCGATGCGTTGGCGGTTGCGCTCGGCCCGGTCCCGCCGGCCGGCGAGGATCTCCACATCGATCTCGACGCGGCGGGTGGCGAAGTGCAACTCGCAGCGGACCGTGGCGTGATCGGCTCCCGTGCGGATCACCGCCTCCTTCGGCACGCCACGAAAGGAGCGCAACACAGAGCAGTAGACGAGGGCTTCTAGCAAGCTGGTCTTGCCAGCACCATTATCACCCTGGATGACCGTGAGCCCCGTTGGCGAGGGGAGGAGCAGGAGCGAGGCGAGATTGCGGAAGTTCTCGACCTCGAGGCGGCTGACGACCGTCGTGGCGGCGGCCGGCAGGGTGGCGGCAGTCGTCAGGAGACCTTCACCGGCATGAGCAGATAGCGGAACTCCTCCTCGTCCTCGCCGGAGACGAGGGCCGGCTTGCCGGGGTCGGTGACCTTCAACAGGAGCGTGTCCGACCGCACCGCCTCGACGCCCTCGAGGAGATAGGTGGGGTTGAAGGCCACCATCACGTCGGCGCCCGTGAATTCGCCTTTGATGCCCTCCACGGCGCGGCCGCTCTCCGGGGTGAGGACCGCCAACTCGACACCCCCCTCACGAAACGACAAGCGCACGGGGGTCGTGATGTCCTTGCTGTCACGCACGAGGAGGCGAACTCGCCGCAGGGCAGAGGCGAACTCCTCCCGTCGCACGCTCAGCTCGTACTCGTAGCTCGTCGGGACGAGCCGCTGCACATCGGGGAACGACCCCCGTAGCAGGCGAGTGGTGATCCTCACAGAACCAAGGTCGAAGACGGCATCGAGATCGCTGTGCCGGAACACGAGCTCGGATTCGTCCCCGTCCTTCAGCCCACTCACGAGCCGCTGAACCTCTCCGAGGGCTTTTGCCGGCACGAGCACATGTGATCCGGGCTCGAGCACGCTCAGCCCTTCGAAGTCCCGAAACGCCAGCCGGTAGGAGTCGGTGGCAGTCAAACGCAGGCCTTTCTCAGTCGCCTCCATGAGGACACCGGTCAGCTGCGGGGCGCGAGAGTCGTCGGTGAGGGCGGCGCGAACCACTTGTCGGAGGCCCTCGCCGAAATCGGCCGCCGGCAGATTGATGCCCTCGGACTCGGGAGAGCCGAGCCGAGTGATCTCGGCGCCGAGGGCCACGCGTACGGTGAACTCGGCCTGGCCAGAGGTAAAACGAACTTCCTCTTCCCCGCCCGCGACATTCACCGTCCCCGGGTCGAAGGACCGTACGATGTCAG
>DASPSK010000158.1:0-6412 GCA_035623975.1 Acidimicrobiales bacterium
GGATCCTCGAGGCCGCCTGTGGCATCGTGGTCACCTACGACCCGTCGCGGGGCGCTCCCGACGTGCTCGGTCGTCATGCCATCGCCGACGCCGGGCTGTATTCGGTCTGCCTGGCGATCGAGAACCTCTGGCTGGCGGCCACGGCCGAGGGTCTCGGGGTTGGATGGGTCTCGTTCTACCGGGAGGCCTGGCTGGCGGACCTGCTCGGCATCCCTGCCGGCATACGCCCCGTCGCCTGGCTCTGCCTAGGGCCGGTGACCCACCTCGAGGAGACGCCCGACCTCGAGCGGGCGGGCTGGCGATCCCGCCTCGAGCTCGGCGCCGTGTGCCACCGCGACCGCTGGGGCAACCGGGGCGGCTGAGGTCGCGAACGGCCGGTGTCGGCCGAGTCGTCAGGCTCCGGTTGCCGGCGGGCGCAGCTCGACGCGGAGCGGCACGCGCCGCGTCAAGTTGACGGCGTGGTCGCCGAGCCGCTCGTAGAAGCGCCCGAGCAGGGCCAGCTCGATCGCCACGGGCACCGGGGCGGATCCCTCGGCGATCTCGGCGATGAACTGCACATGGAGGTCGTCCATCTCGTCGTCGAGGAGATCGATCCGCTCGGCGCCGGCCTTGCGATCGGCATAGGAGTCAGCCGCCATCTTCCACATGGCGCAGGCGATCTCACCCATGCGCCCGAGGTAGCCGCGCATGCGCGCCGGGATCTCGGACGGGAGGTTGCGGGTGGCGCGCTGGGCGACATGCTCGGCGAGATCGCCGCTGCGCTCGAGCTCGGGGAGCATGGAGAGGACCGAGAGGAGCCAGTTCGTCTCGTCAGGGTCCAGCCCGCCCGCCACGATCTGGCTGACGACGAGATCTTTCAGCTCCAGGTACAGCTCGTCGAGGGCGACATCGTTGGCCACGAGCGCCCGCGCCTGCTCACGGTCTCCGGCGAGCAGGGCGTGCGTCGCACCGGCCACGGCGTTCTCCACGATGGCGAACATCAGGATCATCTTCTCGTGGATCTGCCGGATGACGTCCGGTGGCTCCGAAGGGTGGGCGGCGGCGCTGATGAGGCGGGTGCTCGAGGTCATGGCGTCACCCGCGGGGGCATCCTTGTCCTCGGCCGAGCCGCTGTCAGCGTCGGGGGCACCGTTCGATGCGGGGTTGTCCCGCCCGTTGGAACCGAAAACTCGACGCACAGCGCCACCGTACCGGTCGCGTAGGTGAAATTGTCTGTCCAATTGGGCGAATTCGAGGTGAACTCTCCGGGGTTCCGGGCAGCAGCCTTCGACGAGGCCTGAGCTCAGAACGCGGCCAGTTCCCGAGCTGCTCGCTCGATGTCCTCCACCTGCGGGAGGATCGCCTCCTCGAGCGTGGGCTCGTAAGCGACGAAGGTGTCGGTGGCGCCGACACGGTGGATGGGGCCGTCGAGGTCGGAGTAGCAGTGCTCGGCCGCCCACGCCGCCACTTCCCCGCCAAAGCCGCCCGTGAGCACGTCCTCGTGCACGACGAGCAACTTGGATGTGCGTGCGACCGTCTCGGCGACCGCATCGTGGTCCCATGGAATGATCGTGCGGAGGTCGACCACCTCCACGGAGGTCCCTTCGGTGGCGAGCCGCTCTGCGACATCGAGCGACTTCTGAACCATGGCGCCCCAGGTGACGATGGAGAGGTCTCGGCCTGCACGGACACGGGTCGCCTTGCCAGGCGGAAGCACGAAACCCGGCTCCGGATAGGGGTCCTTGGCGTACCTCTGCCGGAGGAGGTGCTTGTGCTCGAGGAAGAGCACGGGGTCTTCACAGCGGAAGGCCGCTCTCAGCAGCCCGACGGCGTCGCGCGCCCGGGAGGGGAACATGACGATGAGACCGGGGATGTGGGCGAAGATGGACTCGCCGCTCTGCGAGTGCCAGAGAGAGCCGTGCACGTAGCCGCCGATGGCGCATCGGATCACGAGGGGGACGGTGAACTCACCTTGCGACCGCCACCGCGCCGTCGCAGCTTCTGACCTGATCTGATGCATGGCGGGCCAGATGTAGTCGAAGAACTGGATCTCTGCGCAGGGCCTGAGACCTCGCAGGGCCTGGCCGATCCCTCGCCCGACGATGTTCGCCTCGGCGAGGGGGGTGTTGTAGCAGCGGGCGATCCCAAAGGTCTTCTGCAGATCGTGGGTCGTGCCGAAGACGCCGCCCTTGCCCTCCACGACCTCGAGGACGTCCTCGGGTGCGTCCGCCACGTCCTCGCCGAAGACGCGGACGCGCTCATCGCGGCCCATCAACTCGGTAAGGGCCAGACGGATGGCATCGCCCATCCCGACGGCCTCGCCCCGGATGGCGCGCCCGCTCATCGGGTCGGACGGGTGGAAGGCGGGCCGTTCCCGCACCGGGGCGGCGTCGGCGCCTCCTCCGGCCGGGCGGGCCTCGGGGTCGGGCAGGTCAGGAAGGCGGATGACGCCCTCGGTCACGGTCGCCGGATCGGGGCGCGCACCGGCGAGGGCCTCCATGGCCACCCCGGCGACGTAACGCCGCGCCTCTGCACGGATCTCCTCCGCCTCCTCGCTCGTGAAGACGCCCCCACGGATCAGCTGGTGCTGGAAACGCAGGATCGGGTCGTGGCTCGCCTCCTCCAGCAGTTCCTCCGCCGAGCGGTACTTCGCCTGCGTGTCCTGGGAGGAGTGTGAGTACGGACGCGTGACGGCGGCGTGGATGAGGCCCGGTCCCTCCGCTGCCCGCACCCTGGCGATGGCGTCCGCCCCCTTCTCGCGGCTCGTGAAGTAGTCCGTGCCGTCGACCTTCGTGACGGCGAGGCCGCGGAAGCCCCGTACGAGGTCGGAGATGGGCGCCGGTGCCTGGTCGGCGGATCGCACGGAGATGGCGTAGCCGTTGTCCGCCACGAGGAAGAGCACGGGCAAGTGCAGCCGGCAGGCGGTGTTGAGGCTCTCCCAGAACTCTCCCTCCGACGTGGCTCCCTCGCCGAGGGAGACGTAGGTGATCTCGTCGCCGTAGGCGGTGCAGCCTTCGAGATTGCGGGGGGCGATGTAGCGGGCGGCCTCGGCGCAACCGACTGCAGGTAGGCACTGGCTGCCGGTCGGGCTCGTCTGCGACACGATGTTGAGCGACTTGGAGCCCCAGTGCGACGGCATCTGGCGTCCACCCGAGCTGGGATCCTCGGCGGACCCGACGGCCTGCAGGAGGATGTCGCGGGGGGTTACGCCGAGGGCGAGGCACAGCGCCTGGTCCCGGTAGTAGGGGAAGAACCAGTCGTAGCCCGGGCGGAGGGAGCGGGCGAGTGCGAGCAGGAGGATCTCGTGGCCCGCGCCCGAGATCTGGAAGAAGACGCGGGACTGCTTCTGCAGCACGATCTCCCGGTCGTCGAGGGCGCGCGAGATGCAGGCGAGGCGGAAGTCCTCGATCAGCTGGGTGCGGTCGTAACCCCGGTATTCGCAGGGTATGTCGCTCGGGGCGGCGGCCGTGGTGGGCGCAGCAGGGGCGCTGCCGTTGCCGACGGGGGCGGGTCCGACGGGGGCGGGCGCCGCCGGTGCTTTGGTGGCGACGGCTCGCAGGTCTGCGCCTTCGCCGCCTACCTCGCCGAGATCGCCGTCGTCACGCGGTCCGCCTCTCGTCACTCTTGTCACTCCAGCTCCTTTGGGAGGGACACACCGTTGGATCCCTCATGAACGGAGACTGCCGACGCTCGGCAAGCTAGCCCGACCCGGCAGGTCCGACGCGACTGGCCCCAGACTAGAGCCTGCAGGCGAGAGAGCCACGACGCTGGGGTCCCGAGCTGCAAGCAACCGGCTGAGCGTCGTGGGCAAGTCTTGAGCCCCTGTGGGCGACGCCGACTTCGGCGCCGCCTTCAGTGCCTGTTTAAACTGACGTGTCAGTCAACAATGGGCTGACCGGCCGTCGTACCGTCGGTGCCGATCGAGTGAGAAGGAAACCCCCCATGCGTACCCGCCTCACGACCCTTCTCGGGATCGAGCACCCCGTGATGCTCGCCGGCATGGGGGGCGTGTCGTACGCCCCGCTCGTGGCTGCAGTGTCGCAGGCGGGGGGCTTCGGGTGCCTGGGGGCTTCGACGATGGGACCGAAGGGCATGGTGGCCGAGATACGGGAGGTCAGACGACTCACCGATCGTTCCTTTGGCGTGGACCTGCTGACGGCCATGCCCGGCGATCTCGAAGGGCAGGTGCAGATGCTCATCGAAGAGGGTGCCAAGGTGTTCGTCGCCGCCCTCGGCGTGCCCACGACGGTGATCGACATGTGCCATGACGCCGACGTGCTCGTCATCAACATGTGCGGCAAGGTCGAGCACGCCCGTCGCGCTCGCGACGCCGGGTGCGACATCGTCGTCGCCCAGGGGACGGAGGCCGGCGGGCACACGGGCACCGTGGCCACGATGCCGCTCGTCCCCCAGGTCGTCGACGCCGTCGGCACCGACATCCCAGTCGTGGCGGCGGGCGGGATCTTTGACGGCCGGGGGTTGGCCGCCGCCCTCGCCCTCGGGGCCGACGGCGTCTGGGTGGGAACGCGTTTCATCGCCACGCCCGAAGCCCGGGCGGTCACGGGCTACAAGGAGGCCCTCGTGGCCGCCCGGGAGGATGCCACCGTTGTGAGCAGGGCGTACTCAGGAAAGACGATGCGCGTGCTCGCCAACGACTACACGCGGTACTTCGAGGGGCACCCGGAGGAGCTGCAACCGTTTCCGGCTCAACTGGAGCGCTCCGTCAGCGACGGCGCCCTCCACCTCGGCGACCAGGCCACG
Organism: Acidimicrobiales bacterium; assembly: GCA_035623975.1. Classification (GTDB taxonomy): domain Bacteria; phylum Actinomycetota; class Acidimicrobiia; order Acidimicrobiales; family Bog-793; genus JAKACA01. Next base: position 4,741 of record DASPSK010000158.1, read on the forward strand.
CACCTCGGTGGCGCCGTCATCGACACCCGGCGCGAGTGCTACCCGGCCGGCCAGGGCACCGGGGCGATCGCCGGCCTGGTGCCGGCAGGCGAGCTCGTGCGGCGGTTCGTGGCCGAAGCCGAGGCGGTGCTTGCCCGGATCGGCAGCCCGAACGTTGCCGGTTCCCCCCACTACTCTGACTGACATGTCAGTCGACAGGAGCCGCTGATGCGCTGGAAGGTGGAGGACACGCCGGAGAGGGCGGCGTTTCGGGCGGGGTTCAAGAGCTGGCTGCAAGAGGTGCTGCCCGACGGCTGGGTCGACGCCCTCGAGCGGCGGGACGACGCCGCCTTCGCCACCGCGCGCAAGGGCTTCAACTTCCTCGCGTGGATGGGCACCATCGGGAGCACGGGATACGCCGCTCCCCTCTGGCCGAGGGAGTACGGCGGGCTCTCCGGCGAGCCTTGGATGCAGCAGATCGTTCGCGAGGAGCTGGCGAACCACCGGCTGCCCACCTTCGGCCTCAACCTGCTCGGCGTCGGCCTCGCCGGCCCGACGATGATCGCCCACGCCAGCGACGAGCAGAAGCTCCGCTACCTGCCGAGGATCCTGAGCGGTGAGGAGATCTGGTGCCAGCTGTTCTCAGAGCCGGGCTCCGGCTCGGACCTGGCCTCGCTCAGCACAAGGGCAGTGCGGGACGGCGACGAATGGATCGTCAACGGCCAGAAGGTCTGGACCTCCATCGCCTCGATCGCCACCTTCGGCATGCTGCTCGCCCGCACCGACCCTGACGTGCCCAAGCACGAGGGCCTCTCCTACTTCATCGTGGACATGCACTCACCCGGCATCGAGATCCGCCCGCTTCGCCAGATCACCGGCTCGGCCGACTTCAACGAGGTCTTCTTCACGGACGTGCGCGTGCCGGATCTCAACCGCATCGGCGAAGCGGGAGAAGGTTGGCGATACGCCCGCACGACGCTCATGAACGAACGCGTTGCCCTCTCGGGCCTGTCGATCGATGCGGCCTCGCTCATGGGGGGCCCCCGGCGGGATCCGTGGGAGGCGTTCCTCTCGGGCGTGAAGGACCGCACGGACCCGATTCTCCGCCAAGAGCTCGCCCGTATCTACACCGCCCAGGAAGTGAAGGAGATCACAGCGTTTCGTGCCAGCGCCGCCCGACTCGCCGGACAGACGCCGGGGGCCGAGGGTGGCGTCACGAAGGTCTGCAACGCCGAGCTCAACCAGCACCGCTCGAACGTCGCCATGAACGCCGCCGGCATGACCTCGATCGCCTGGGAGGCGGGGGTCGCCGGCGGCCTTGACAGCGGCGGCGACGGAGCCGCCCGGGCGACGGCGTTCCTGCGCACGCGGGCGAACACGATCGAGGGGGGAACCTCCGAGGTCCTTCGCAACCAGATCGGCGAACGCATCCTCGGTCTGCCCCGCGAGGTCGAAGTCGACAAGGGGGTTTCATGGGCGGGGACGCGGCGCAGTTGAGGGCGGCCGTCGAGCAGCCGGAGGCGGCGATGCGGACGGCAGGAATGACGGGGCGTCCACTGCGCCGTGCCGTCAGCGACGCCGACAAGGCCTCCCGCCGCACCGACATCCTCTCGGCCGCCAAGCACGTCTTCGCCGAACGGGGCTACCACGCCACGACGATCGCCGACATCGCCAGGCGGGCGGGCCTCTCCTA
>DASPSK010000224.1:0-9846 GCA_035623975.1 Acidimicrobiales bacterium
GGCCAGTAACACCGCACCCACGACGGTCACGTTCTCGGGTGTCGCCGTGGCGACCGGAGGCACCGGCACGGCCGCCGGCGCCAGCGGCAACCTCCACTTCAGCGGCACCCTCAAGCTTGGTGCCACGAGTGGGCACACGAACAGTTCCTACACGGTCACCCTCAGCGGAACGCTGAAGGTGAAGGGCTAGAGAGAAAGAGGGTTGGAATGAAGAAACTCATCACAAGCATCGCCGTCGGTTTGGTGGCAGCCATCGCCGTGGCAGGGTTCGCCGTCGCCATGGCGGGCGCGAGCTCCAGCTCGGCGAAGGGTGATGCGGCAACGACCACGACGACTCTGGCTCCGCCGATCCAGGGGACAGGCGTGCACCACCTGTTCTTCTCCGTCGACACGGTGCAGGGCTACCAGACCACCGTGTCGCTGCCGGCCGACGCCGCCTGCTCCATCACGAGCCTGTTCCAGCGCGGGGAGGTAGTCGTCTTCCGCATGTGGGGCGTGCACGTCACCACCGGCGGGACTGACCTCACGAACGTCACGGTCAAGAGCGCCTTCGTGAAGATCCCGGGCATGGCGGCGATCCCACTCGTGTACGGCACCCACCCGACCAAGCCGGCGGAGTCGTACTGGACAGCCGCTTGGACGATCGGCAGCACGTATCCGCTCGGCGTCGTGAACTTCACCGTCACCGTCACCACCGACAAGGTGGCCGCCACGAAGACGCAGAAGGCGATCCCACCACAGACCGCCGTCTACACGGAGAAGAACACGCCGTGGCTGGCTTCACCGCTCACCATCACACCAAGTAGCTGAAGGTTCGGAGGGCAGATCGGTTTCCTCGCCATGTCGCCTGCCGGTCGGCCGTTGGCCAGCGGCGAGCGACCTGGCTAGGGATCGTGCGCCCGAAATCACCGTCGTCGACAAGACGCTCTCCTACTCGCAGGCGACGGACTATTAACAGGGGGAAAGGAACCCGATGATGAAGCACATGAAAGCGCAGAGATCAGGGGTGGCACTGGTTGGGATGCTCGTGGGAGCTCTGCTCCTCGGCTCCTGTGCCTCCAGCGCGAGCAAGAGCCCCACGACATCTCCGCACACCTCCACGACAGCAGGTCAATCGGCCGTAGCCACTGCCGCCAGCTTCACCACGCTCCGATCCCCTGCGATCCCGGGCGTCGCCCCGCTGCCCGGCCCGGTTGCTGCCCCGGCGCAGCCGAGTGCCAACATAGGCCTCCTTCAGGTGACGCCCGAGGAGGCCGTCGCCGGCACGCCGATCACGATCTCGGGCTCGCACCTGCCCGCCAACGCCAAAGTCGAGCTGACGTGGTCGACGGCGGACGCCACCTGGCTCGTGCAACCTGAGCCGGACACGGTCAACTATCTCGGCCGCACGGACACGGAGTTCGCCGTCGTGCTGAAGACGACCACCACGAGCGCGAGTGGGTCGTTCAGCGTGACGCTCAACGCGCCCGTGGACTTCGGTGGCATCCACGACATCTACGCCGTCATCAAGGGCGTCGAGGAGGCCCACGGCGGCTTCATCCTCCTGCGGACGGTCACGGTCACCCCGACGAGCGGCCCGATCGGGACGCCCATCACGATCACCTACAGCGGCCTCGGTGACACCCTCTACACCGGTGGCGCCTCGGTCCTGTGGGACAACCACTACGTGGGCGAGATGATGGCCAACTGGACTCGGGGCACGGCCCGGGTGACGATCCGGGCGGCCGGGCCGGTCGGCCAGCACCTCATCCAGATCGGGAACGCCATCAGCTACATGTACCTGAACGTGCCCCAGTCGCCCATTCCTTACACGAACGGTGCCGCCATCACCTTCACGGTGACCAAGGACGACGGCCCGCCGGCACCCTCCATCGACTGGCCGGTCAGCGTCGCTCCCACGATCAGCGCCCGAACGACCTTGATCCCGAGTGCTCTTGCGGCTGCAGGCAGCGTGACGGCTCATCTCGGGTCGACGAGGGGACCGGTGAACACCGTCGACACGCTCACCGCATCGGGGCTGTCGAGCAGCGCCCCCGTCAAGCTGATCTGGTCGACCGTCGTCGGCAACCGTGTCAACTGCAAAGGCACCTGCTGGGTCTTCGTGTCAGACACGCTGGGTAGCGCGACGCCGTCGGGAGGATCGCTCCACACGAAGATCACGATCCCCGACGGTCTCGGCGGGTGGCACGTCGTGCAGATCGTGCAGAGCGGCAAGGTGCTCGCACAGGTGCCCTTCTACGTGAAGGAGGGCATCGTCGGGCAAGGAGTGTCCTCGGTCGTCGTGAGGGAAGGCCAGCCCTTCACCATCCACCTCGACGGTGTCGGCTGGACCCAGCTCGACAACACCGTCGGCGTCGACTACGACAACAGCTACATCGGCTACGGGTGTGGCTTCAACTCGAACGGGGACGTGCTCCTGCACCTGTACGCCACGGGTGGGCCGGGCACGCACCTGATCGACCTCTACCCGATGCTCTACTCGCTGTCACCGTCGTTCGCGGACACGCCCTACGGCATGGTGCCGGTCCTCACCTACGCACGGGACGAGCCGGCCTTGGCACTCGGCTACCAGCTGCCAGCGTTCAGGTTTGCCATCACCGTCGTGAAGTAAGCGTCGGCTGCCGGCTCTTCAAGAGGCCTCGCCTCTCACCGTGGTGGGAGGCGAGGCCTTGACGCGCGCGAGCCGGGCGAGTGCCGCCGGCAGCCACCAATTCCAATTGCCGAGGAGTGCCATCAGGCTCGGCATGAGAAGGCCACGCACGATGGTGGCGTCGAGCAGGACCCCGAGCGCCAGGCCTGTGCCCAGCTCCTGCAAGCCGGCGACCCGTCCGGCCACGAGCCCGGAGATCGCCCCGACCATGATGAGGGCGGCCGCCGTCACGACCCGTCCGGTGCGCGCAAGGCCGTGCGTCACGGCGCCGATGTTGTCGGCGCCCTGGTCCCACGACTCCCGCATGCGGGTGACGAAGAAGACCTCGTAATCCATGGAAAGCCCGAACAGCATGGCGAAGAGGAAGACGGGCACCCACCCCTCGATCTGGGAGACCCGGTAGAGGCCGAGAGCGTCTGCACCGACGCCGAAACGGAAGACCACGACGAGGAGCCCGTAGGTGGCGGCGACGGAGACGGCGTCGAGGAGCATGGCCATGAGTGGGAGCACGAGCGAGCGGAAGGCACGCACGAGAACGAGGTAGGCGAGGAGGAAGACGATGGCGACGACCCAGGGAAAGCTGCCGTAGACGCGGGCGAGGAAATCTGCCCCCTGCGCCGGGGCGCCTCCGACGAAGACGCGGACACCGGCAGGGAAGTGGGCGGCGGGAAGGTACTCGGCCCGGATCCGGTGCACGAGACCCTGAGAGGCCTCGTCGCCGAAGTCGTCCCGCCCGACGACGAACATGCGACGGTACCGGTCGGACGAGTCCACGTAGGGAGGTCGCGAACCGATCGCCACGACAAAGACCTCCGGGTCGTCGAGGAGCTCGTGGGCGAGGCGTAGGGTCGCCGCCGAGACCGCCGGCGTGACCGCCCGGCCGGCCGCTCCGGCGTCGAGGACCACTTCGATCGGCGTGATCACCCCGGGCCCGGCCCGATAGCGCAGGAGCGCCAGGCCTCGGGCTGACTCGATGTTCTGCGGGATGGCCGTGACCGATCCCGGTGTGAGCTGTAGCCAGGCGACGGGCGTGATTGCAGCCGCCAGCAGGGCGGCCGAGCAAGCCAGCACGACGACGGGACGGCGCGTGACCGCACGGGCGAGCCGCCACCAGAGTCCGCCCTCGGGGTTCGCCCGCTCCCCGAGCCAGCCAAGTCGAAGCCCCCGCACGCCACCGCGTCCGAGCACGGACAGCAGAGCCGGCTGGAGCGTGAGCGCCGCGGCGATCGAGACGAGCGGGACGAGGAAGCCCGCCAAGGCGAGCGAGCGAACGAACGGCACCGGGATAAGGAGAAGCAGCACGAGGCCGATGGCGACGGCCACGCCGGAGACGAGCACGGTCCGGCCGGCCGTTGCCATCGTGTTGACGACGGCGAGGTTCACCGGCCGCTCTTCGTCTGCCAGCTCCTCCCTGAATCGGTGCACGACGAGGAGGCAGTAGTCGATGGCGAGCCCGAGCCCGATGAGCTCGACGAGGTTCGGGATGTAGAGGACCATGAGGAATTCGTGGGCGAGGGCAAAGATCATGGCGAGGGCGGCCGATGTCGTGCAGAGCGCGACGGCAAGTGGCAGGAGCACTGCCACTGAGAGGCCGAGCACGACGACCAGCAAGACGAGGGCTGTCGCCACGGCGATGATCTCGCCTCTGTGGAGATCGCCCGTCAGGATCGGGGTGATGTCGTGCTGAAGGGCTGGCGGGCCCGTGACGTAGGCGGTGGGGAGCCCCGAGGTCCTCAAGGCGCGGCGCAGGACGGGCGTGTAGGAGGCGGCCCGCTGCAGGTCGAGGGACGTGCTGATGTCCCCATAGAGGATCCCGAGCCCCGCCTGTAACGAGGTGACCGTGGCGGTCGGCACTGCGCGGACCGCACGCACGAGGCGACGGTCCATGTCGCGCAGGGCGGCGGCGGACGGGGTGCTCACACGGAAGACGACAGCGAACGTCCCTTCGATGTTGTCGCCGAAGTGCTGCGTGAGGATCACGTCGGCCTGCTCGGAGCCGGTCCCCGGCACCGCAAGGGAAGTGGAGAGGAGCGCGGGCAGCCTGAGCGTGGAGATGGCGCCGAGGATGACCACCGCGACCCAGCAGGCGATGACGGGAAGGCGCCAGCGGATGACTGCTCGGGTCCAGCGCTCGAGCATGTTGCAGTCTAAGTCGTGACCTCACAGCCCGGGGCGAGGATCCTCGGCTCCGTCTGACCCGAGAGCTTGAGATCGCCGTCAGTCATGATGGCTCGTTCAAAGGGACTTTCGCCTCTTGCCCCGACATGCTCGTGATCAGACATTGTGGTCATGAGCATCGTGGAATCGAAGCGGGCCGATCTCGCTGGTCCAGGCATCGGCACATACGAGGAAGTCGAGAAGGTCCTTCCGGCGGACTATGAGTCCTTGCTGAACCGGCGCGATACGCAAAAGGCGATCTTCGCCGTGAAGGGAGCGATCGAAGAGGGGCTCTGCCGAGAGCTCAATCTGACGATGGTGCAGGTGCCTCTCATCGTCACTCCGGAGTCGGGTGTCAACGACATGCTTGATCGCGACGGGTCACGAACGCCCATCCGCTTTCACATCTCGAACGACCGCGACCTCCATCCAGTCGACGCTGAAGTCGTGCAGGCGGCGACGAAGTGGAAGAGAGTCGCCCTTGGCGAGTTCGGGATGGGAGCTGGCGAAGGCCTTTGCACCGACATGCGGGCAGTGCGGAAGGACTACTTCCTCGACCACGATCACAGCGCGTATGTCGACCAGTGGGACTGGGAGTTGGCGATCACCCCTCGGGATCGCACGCTGTGTTTCTTGAAGGAGGTGGTCGGCCGCATCTGGAAGGTCCTGAAGGAGGCTGAGGCTCTGGCGATCGATCGCTTCCCGGCGCTCGGCGACCCGAGGTACCCACCGCTTCCCGACGAGGTCGAGTTCATGCACGCGGAGGAGATCCTCGAGGAATACCCGGGCCTGCCCCGCAAGCAGCGGGAGACCAGGATCCTGCAGGAGCACCCTGCCCTGTTCATAATCGGCATCGGGTGGACGCTCGCCGACGGCTTCCCGCACGAGTTGCGGGCGGCGGACTACGACGACTGGTCGACCGAGGTGACGATGCCTGATGGCCGGCCTGCGCACGGCCTGAACGGCGACCTGCTCGTCTGGAATCCTGTCACGAAGCGTCGGCATGAGCTCTCCTCGATGGGGGTCCGCGTCGATGCGGCGGCCCTCCGGCGGCAGCTGGAGATCACTGGCCAGCTCGACTGGATGAAGCTCCCCTATCACCGGGCCATCCTCGAGGACACGATTCCCTTGTCGATCGGGGGCGGCATCGGGCAGTCGCGCACCCAGATGCTCCTGTTGCGCAAGGCTCATCTGGGCGAGGTGAGCGTCACCGTCTGGCCCGAGATCCTGAAGGACATCTGCGCCAAGCGAAACATCTTCGTGCTCGACTGAGGCCCCGAACGACGGTGGCTTCGCGCAAGCCCCTTCGCGTCGCTTTTGGCGCACTGATGAGCTGGGCAAAGCTCCCTACGAGACGCAGTGCCCAGCTACTCGATTCCAGGCGCCAACCACACCTTGCGACAGGCGAACGGGTCACCCGCAGGTTCATGTCCTGCCTCGTGCTCCGTGCACTCGTAGGGGGCGGCATCGTTGTCTGGGCTCCAGGCGAGGCGCCACCTGTCCGTGGAACTCAGCACGATGTCGTAGAGGCAGTGCCTGCACATCATCGCCGGATGACTGCAGCTGGGGTGCCATCCACGGGCTTGCGGTTGGCCTTGCGGGTCTGACTCGAGTTGGACGGTGGTACGACGTAGATCAAGGTCGTCGGGCGTACCCCGGACCCAGGGCGGTCGCACATCGAGGTTGTCGCCGAGTATGGGCATACTGGCCCTCGCCTAGGCGCCACCGTTTCACACCTCGCTCAGTGGTCACTTGACCACCGCCTGTGTTATCGGCCGCCCGGCGCCAAGCTTGAGACCGGAGGCCTTCGAAGGCCGCAAGCCGCTGCAGAGTCACTGCGCCGAACGCAGCGAGCGCGTGGGGCTTGGAGCGCCTCAGCCCGTTCGGGCGACGATGTTCTCCATCTCCCGCGCGGAAAAAGCCCGCAGGGTGTTGGAGCGGATGTTTCCAGCAGATCCCACTTGCAGCAAGGCGGCCACGCCGGATTCTTCATCAGGGAACTCGATCACCGAGACCAGGTCGTATTCGCCGACTGTCCACACCAGCTCGCGCACTTTGCCGCCGTGCGTCTCTACGAGCTTGGTGAAGTCCTCGGCACGCCTGGTGCTCTCACGGAAGTTCTTGATTCCCTGCTCAGTCCAGTTGATGAGCGATACGTAGGTAGGCACGGATTCCTCCTTCAGTTCCTCCTTCTGTCTGCCCGCTTGGGACAGAACCATGGGCATCCTACGCAGGAGTCGGCCCTGCTGCCTGTCGACGGAGTCCGTTCTCCTTCCTCGCCCGCGGCATGGCAGCCCCGAGGTCCCGGGAGTGCGTCGCTCGCCGCCAAGCTTGGCAAGGGCCGGCCGAAGGTGCCGGTGGGTCGGCCTGCCTCAGCCGAGAAGGAGACGACACCACGCGTCAGCGAGCCAGCGCTCGAAGCGGCGAGGTGACCAGCCACGTTCCACGGTGAAAAGGAGATACAGCTCCGAGCTGTTCAGCACCCACACGACGTCGGCGGCCTTGTTGACCGACAGGGTGGCTCGCAGCCCACCGGCGTCCCGTATGTCTCGGATGAGGAGACGCATGTTGGCCGCCCGCCGCTCGCCGATCTCCCGCCACACCTGTTCGGCTTCTGGCTCGGTGGATGAGGCCTCGCGGAGCGCCTGGAGCAGCGGTGCCATGCGCTCCTGGATCCGACAGACCGCACGGGCATAGATCGCGAGCTTCTTGGCGGGATCGGGTTCAGCCTTGATGGCTTGGACGTAGTCGCGCTCCTCGGCAGCGACCGCGTGGTCGATGCCCGAGATCGCCTGTTCGATCAGCTCCCGCAGCAGCACCGGCTTGCGTCCGACCAGTTCGTAGATGGTGTCGACGTTCACGCCGGCGCGGGCCGCGACAGCGGCGATCGTTGTAGCCCGATAGCCGTCGGACAGGATCAGCTCACGGGCCGCCTTCATGATCCGCAGTCTCGTCTCGGCCGAGCGCGCCCGGCGGGCGGCGGCGTCGTAGGTGCGCCGCTTGACATTTTCCACCACGCCCAGCAGTATTCATCCGAAGTAGCTTCGGATCAAGTAAGGGAGCGGCTCATGACCTACGCGTTCACCCAGGATGTTCCCATCGACGCCGCGTTCTACCGGCGCATCACCGACGCGCTCGGCGATGCGCCCCCGAAGGGACTCATCACCCACATCGCCGTAGAGCGTCCAGAGGGCGGCCTTCGCTACATCGACGTGTGGGAGTCCGAGCAGGACTTTGAGAGGTTCGCCGATGAGCGACTGCATCCCGTAGTGCACGCTCTTCTCAGCGAGGTGTTCGGCGAGCAGCTGCCACCCGAACCCGAGCGGACAGCCCTGGCGGCCATCGACGTGTGGCTGCAAGCAACCGCCCACCGCTGATGACGTCGCCGCCCGCACCGAGGGGCCCTGTCGAGAGCCTCCGCGTCGGAGGGACTGAGCCTCGCCTTAAAGGTCGATGACGAGGCCGTCGTGGGCTGTCTCAAAACAGGCTCGGTCCTGGTGATCGAGCATGTCGGTGGACATGTGGGTCACAAGGATGCGCTTGGCCGTGAGCTGCCCTCGGTGCGCGGTGAGGTCCGCGTGACGGAGGTGGTAGGGGATGTTCTTGTCCCAGTAGTAGGCCTCGGCGATGAGTAGGTCGGCACCGCTGGCGACGTCGATGAGGACATCGGTCCAGGCGGTGTCGCCGGTATAGGCGATCGTCTTCCCCGCCAGGACGACGCGAAGGGCCAGGGGTGGGGCGCCGCTGGGGTGATCCACTTCAAAGGCGCTGACCGTCACCCCGGCCAGCGTGGTGGTGGAGCCTGGCAGCAACTCGACGGTGTCGACGTCGAAGCGGCGGGGCGTGGTGGACGAGCCGGGGAACATGCACTCCAAGGCCTCGGTCAAGCGGCGGGCTATCCCCGGTGGGCCGGCCACTGTAAGGGGCGTCGTGCGCTGGGAGAACTGCCCGTCGAGGATGAGGAAAGGCAGACCCCCGAAGTGGTCACCGTGGAGGTGGGTGACCAAGACTGCTGCGATCTCGCCGGGGTCGAGACCGAGGCGTTTGAGGGCACTGAGCGACGTGGCGCCGCAGTCGAGCAAGACCGGATCGATGCCGTCGGGTCCTTGAAGATGGATGCACGCCTGGTGGCGGCCACCGCTGCCGAAGGCGTCGCCGCTGCCGACGAAGGTGGCGGTAACGACTGGCCCCGGTGGTACGGTCACCGCCCTATTGTCGCTCCGACCACCGCTTGACGACAGACTGACGTCGATGAGCACGACAGCCGAAGGCTGGGGTCAGATGGGAGTGTCGGCGACGATGCGGCCCAGCGTGCGGTGCCCCATCGTGCTCATCGCCGCGTTGGTATCGGCGTAGTACCAGACAGCGCCCATCGCCTGCTCGAACGCCCAGGCTTTGCTTCGCTCCCACTCCAAGTCGTCGCACCCTAGCTCGGCGCGAAACACCGCCCGCGGCCGGTCGTCGAGCAGGTGCCAGCCGGCGATGACGTCCAGGGCGGGGTCGGCGGGGCCGAAACCTCCGCAGTCGAGGACGCCAGCCAGCCGGCCGTCGGCCACGAGCACATTGGCTGGGATCAGGTCGCCATGGGTCATCACGTCCGGTGAGGTCCTCGGCAGGTCGCGAAAATACCTCCACATCACTGCAAGCCGGGACACGTCGAGTTGTCGCTGGCTCTTGCGAAGGCAGGTCTCCACCCAGCCATCGTGATCGTGCAGATCACCGCCGCGGTTGTCGCCCTGGAACCCGCGGCCGCCGGTGTCGACTGTGCGCAGAGCAGCGACCAGGGCGGCGAGATCGTGGGCGAACTCGACGCTCCCGCTCGGGTCGTCCTCGGTGGCGACTGCGCCCGGCAGCCAGGTCTGTACTGACCATGGCAGCGGGTAGCCGCCGCCGGGGTGCCCGATGGCGACCGGGACAGGCGCCGGAAACGGCGAGTGCCTTGCGAACTCTGCGCTGGCCCGAGCCTCGTCCTCCAGCAGTTGCCGCGTCGTCGCGGGGTTGGCGGCCCGCAGTGGGAACCGCGCCGCTAGCTCATCGCC
>DASPSK010000231.1:0-2215 GCA_035623975.1 Acidimicrobiales bacterium
GAGGACGTCGTGATCGAGGGCCTGGAGGCGGACGACCTCGACCCTCCCGCCTGAACCCCCTCCGGCGGTGGAGAGCCGGGCGAGGCCGGCTTGCCCGGCGGCGGCGAGGAGGTACTCATGGTCCTGCGCGGAGAGGAACAACGTCGTGTCGATCCCCGCGGCCGAGAGGGGTTCGAGAAACGCCACAGGGTCGTAAACGGCCTCGTCGCAGGGTTCCTCGGCCGTGCGCGCCGTGGGTTTCCAGTACATCTGGTTGATGAGGCTGACCGCCCGCGTCCCGAGGCGTACGGCCGCCATCGCCGCCACCCACGCACCAGAGCAGAGACCGACGAAGACGACGTCACGGGCGGCCTTGCCCGACAGGCTCGCCGCCGTCACTGCGTCCTCGACGAGGGTGTCGGTGTACAAGGGCGGGACCGCCAGCAACGGACTGTCGCCGAGGCCGGTGGTGTCAAAGCGCAGTGAGCGCACGCCGTGCTCTGCCCACAGCCTCGAGAGCTCCACCCACTGCCGAGACGGTCCGAGGTGGTGCTCGAAGAAGGCGTTCAGGAAGACGACGGTTGCGCTCGCCTCCCCCCGGGCTTCGGTGACGATGCCGAACAGCTGCTTGCCCCCGAGACGCACGGCGCGCTCGACGACCGGGGGGCGACGCCGGCTGGCGGGGAGCGAGACCTCCGAGCGCACGGCCGGCTCGAGAGGATGCGTACCGGCCGGGAGAATGCCCGACAGGTAGGCGACGATCGCCTCGACCGTCTCGGGGCGCACGGCGGCGCCGGAGGGCGCCGTCTCGAGGAGCTCTCGCTGACCCGGCACCTCGAGGTGCGTCACAGCCTCCCGGACGAGAAGGCCGGCGACGGCTGGAGCCGGCGACTCACCCTGGCGTGTCAGCAGGAGGATGGGCGTGCCCGCGGGCATGTGGACCGCCGCTGGCGGCTCGAGGGCCTGCAACCGCGCAGTCGTGTCGGGCGACAGGCAGCCGCCGGGAATCTCGGTCCATCCGTCGGGGGCTCCGCCGCCATCGACGCCCCGCAGCGCAAGCCGTTGCAGCATGTACTGCTCGCGCACGAAGGCGCGACCCTGCGGGCAGGGATCCCACAAGACGAGGGCCTCGAGGCGGCCCAGTTGGGCGGCGACGCTGGCGGCCAGCGTCGCCCCCATCCGCAGACCGACGACGGCGACATGCTCCTCGCCCGCCTGGCGGGCGAAGGCAACAGCCGCTTGGATGCTCGACAGCCATGAGTCGACCAGCCTTTCGTCCGCCTCGCCCCCGGCGGAGTCACCGGTGCCGTAGTAGTCAAAGCGGAGTGCGGCCACACCCACGAGCGCCAGTCCGTCCGCCAGGGCGCGCAGGGCCGCATGACTCGCATCGTGCTCTCTTGCCAGCGGAGGGCAGATCACGGCCGTGGCCCGTGCGGCCCCCGCGGGCGGGCTGTGCACCCAGGCGAAGAGAGGCCCGCCGTCATGGGGGAGCCACGTCGGGACCGCCGGGCCGGACATGGCCGCAGAGTACTTGCCGACGGGCGTCCGCCCAGGATTTATGATCGCCCGATGCGACCAGCGCGGCTCGATCCGATGACCGAGTCGCCCTCGTCGCCGCCGCCATGAGCAGGCAGGATGACGTCGTCGAGATTCTGGTGCGAGAGACGGGTCTGAGCGCCTCGGAGCTCTCGAGCGATTGGTCGCTCATCGACCTCGGCGTGTCCTCCTTCGTGATCGTGCGTGTCCTTGTCGCCTTTGAGGAGCATTTCGACATGGAGCTCTCGGTCGAGCTGATGGAAGAAGCTGTGAGCCTCCCGGTGCTGCGGCTCTCCGAGCTCATCGGACGGGCGCTGGGTAGCTAAGACGTGGACGTCCTCGAGATGATCCTCGATCGAGCGCGGGTGAGCCCTGAGCATGCCGCCGCCAAGGACCGCACGTCCGAGTTGACCTTCGCCGACCTCGAGCATGCGACCGCCGAGCTGGCGAGCGGGCTGCGGGCTGAAGGTGTCGTGGAAGGCGACCGCGTCGGCCTCCATCTGCCGAACTCGGTCGAATTTCTCATCGCCGCCCTCGCGTGCATGTGGGTGGGGGCCGTCTTCGTGCCCCTCGCCGTGACCGATCCTGCGCCCCGGCGGCGCGCCATCGTTGAGAACTGTGAGCCGGCGATCGTTCTCGCCGACGCCCGGACGTTGTCCGCCGGCGAGAGCGACGGCGGGCCCCTCTACGAGGGGCACCG
>DASPSK010000250.1:0-3335 GCA_035623975.1 Acidimicrobiales bacterium
CGCGGTGGGGTCCGCAAGTGTCGCCGCGCCCACGCGCAGGGCGACAGCCTTTCGATCACGCCGCCGTGACCAGGAGCTTTCCGAGGCGGGCTTCAGTGGCCCAGTCCTCATGTCGATCTCTTGCGAGTCCGGTCAGTCGCACGAAGGCACCGTCATGCAAGCAGCTCGGGAGCGGTCGGATCAGACCGGTCCGCAAGAGGAGGACGAACAGCCGCTCACGGGCCGGCGTCGTGCGCTCCCGAGGGTTGACCCTGCCTTCCTGGGATATCTCATGGCGCCGACGGCCGTCCCCGTCGTCTTGGTCCTCGAGCGCTTCGGCGTCGTGGCCTGGCACTCCCTCTGGTTTTGGTTGGGCCTGTTCGTCATCGTCCCGATGGCCAGCCTGGTGGCGAACCTCGCCTACGCACGGCGCGAGACAGGGGCCCGGCGGCAGCTTCGCACGGCGGTGCACGCAGCCGCCGTCACGGCGGTCATCTACGCCACCGGTTGGGGACCGGTTCTGATTCCCGCCTACTCACTCGGGGCGCTGCAGACGTTCTCGATCGACGGCTCCCGGGTGTGGAAGTCCGCTCTCGGATGGAGTCTCTCCGGAGTCGCCATCGGCCAAATCCTGATCGCGCTGCAGCTCGCGCCTTCCTTCCTGTTTATCCGGAGCGCGCAGGCGGTAGCCGTCATGAGCACCTTCATCCTCTGCTTCATCGTGCGCATGGCCGCAGTGATCGTGGAGCGGCGCGAGGCCGCTGAAGAGTCGCTCCAAACGAGCAGGCGCTCGCTCAGTGAGAGCGAGGAGCGATTCCGCTCGCTGGTCCAGCACTCGACCGACACGACGCTCGTCGTTGCAGCGGACAGCCGCATCACCTACGCCAGTCCGGCGGCACAGGAGCTGCTCGAGCTCCCGCCCGAGGAGCTCGTCGGGCGGGACGTCATGAGCTTCGTCCACCCCGATGATGCCGAGGGTGTGTCGGCTCAGCTCACGGCCGACCTGCAGGTCTCCGACGTGTCCCGGCAGGTCGAGGTCAAGTTGCGGGGGCACGAGGGCCGCGTCAGGACCGTGGAGGCCGTGGTGACCGACCTCCTCGATGAGCCGGCGGTGGACGGCTGGGTCGTCAACATGCGCGACATCACCGACCGCAAGGCCGCCGAGGCCCTGCTCCTCCACCAGGCACGGCACGATGGCTTGACGGGTCTGCCCAACCGCAACGCCGTGCTCGACGGGGCCGATCTGATGCTGGCGCGCTGCCGGACGACCCAGAGGCGGTTGGCCGTGTTCTTCCTCGACGTGGACAACTTCAAGGACATCAACGACACGCTCGGTCACGAGGCCGGTGACGAGGTGCTCGAGACCATCGCGGCCCGTTTCGACTCACAGCTCCGGCAGGGCGAGGTCATCGGTCGCATGGGCGGCGACGAGTTCGTGGTCCTGGTCGAGTCGAAGGTCTCCGACGACTCGATCGCCGCCGTGGCCAAGCGGCTGCGTGCCGCGGCTGCCGAGCCGGTCCGTGTGATGGGCGAGGAGGGACCGCTGGTTCACCTGACCATCAGCATCGGCGTGGCCCATGGGTTGCCCGACAACGCCAACGAGCTCTTCCGGGAGGCCGACATGGCGCTCTACCAGGCGAAGCTGGCCGGGCGGGATGCCTGGGTCTCGTTCGTTCCCGAGATGCGGTCGTCCGCGCTGCAGCGGCTGCAGCTCCAGTCGGAGTTGGCCACGGCACTTGGCGAGCGGCAATTCACGCTCTTGTTCCAGCCGATCTTCGACCTCGACCGGGGCCGGCTGGCTGGTGCCGAGGCCCTGCTCCGTTGGGAGCACCCCGTACGGGGCACGGTGACACCGGATCAGTTCATCGCCGTCCTCGAGCAGTCCGGCCGGATCATCGACGTGGGTCGCTGGGTCCTCAACGAGGCATGCCGGAGCGCAGCGCAATGGTGGGCTCACGGTCACGAGGTGGGCATCACCGTGAATGCGTCGGCACAGCAGCTCGAGGACCCGAGGTTCGTCGACGACGTGGCCGATGCGATCGCGCGGTACAACGTGCCCCGGAGCGCACTGGTGATCGAGATCACCGAGAGCGGCCTGATCGAGGCGTCGGAGACTGCCAACCGGAACCTCGCCTTGCTCAAGCAGCGAGGGGTGCGAGTGGCCATCGACGACTTCGGGACCGGCTATTCGTCGCTGGCGTACCTTCTCCAATTCGACGTCGACGCGCTCAAGATCGATCGGTCCTTCGTGGCCGCCATGGCGACGTCGACGCATGCCACCGCGGTGGTGCGCGCGGTGCTCCAACTGAGCAGGACTCTGGGGCTCGAGGTGGTCGCCGAGGGTATCGAGGACTCCGAGCAGTTGTCGATGCTGCGCTCGGAGGGTTGTCTGTGGGGCCAGGGCACCTTGTACTCGCGACCCGTTCCGGGGTCGATGATCCTCGAGATGCTCACCCGGGCGGGCGAGCACGACAGGGTCTACGACTGGGCGGAGATCCGCTCGGATGTCTTCCTCTGAGGCTGTTTCAGGCCGACGCTGGCTCTCCGGGCAGCCTCCGACCGGCGAGCCAGGGCATGACAGGTGAGCAACAAGTGACAAACGTCCCTGGATAGCCGTTCGGCGGGTACAGCACAGTGGCCGCATGGACGAGATGGAGATGGAGATGGGCGGCGGAGCGACACCGATCGCCGAGGTATTCGCCGACGAGATTGTCTTCGTGAGGCCCGATGCGACCCTCACCGAGGTGGCCAGGGAGCTCAGCGAGGCGAACGTGGGCGTCGTCGTGGTGGGGGAACGGGCCAAGCCGAGTGGGGTGATCTCCGAGCGTGACATCGTCCATGCGGTGGCCGAGGGGCGGGATCCGACGGCGACGCGGGCAGCCGACTTGGCCCAGTCGGAGCTGCTGTGGTGCGACGTCACCTCGACCGTTGCCGAGGTGACGGGCGAGATGATGGAGCACTACGTCAGGCACGTCCTCGTCGAGCAGGACGGCGCACTGGCCGGTGTCGTCTCAGCCCGGGACCTGCTCGGAGCATACGCCGCCGAGGACGTCTTCGTCGAAGAGGAGTGAACGGGTTTTCGGTGGCGCATCAGGCGGGTCCCGCGCGCGTGTCCGTAGCCCTCGGAGATGGGGTGTGCCGGTGGTGTGCCCACCGACTGACCAAGCGCTCCTCTCGTTCGAGCTCGTCGAGTCGGAGATCCAGGCGCTCGAGCGCCGCTTCGAGCGACGGGATACGGGTCCGTTCGATCGCTCGGCGACGCTGGCGTGTGGCGTGCAGCTCAGCCTCGAGGAGCCGGTACGAGCGGTCATGGGCGGCGAACGTGGCGGCAGCCAAGAGCGCTTCACGGTGAGCGT
>DASPSK010000256.1:0-2105 GCA_035623975.1 Acidimicrobiales bacterium
TCCGAGCCCACCTTGCTCACGATGCCCCCCGCCCCGGCGATGAAGTTGCCGACGAGGTGCCAGCGGTTCCGCGTCGCCGAGAGGAAGCGGTACGCCTCGCTCAAGACGGCCCCCTCACCCGCTTCGAGGTGGCCGGCGGCCACGAGCAGCCTGATGGCCTCGAGAGTGTTCGTCTCGGGGACGCCGTGCCGCAGCTGCAGGAGCTGCACCGTCCACTCGACATCGGACAGCGAGCCCTTGCCTAGCTTCAGATGGAACTGCGGATCCTCGCCCGCCGGGATGCGCTCGCGCTCGATGCGGGCCTTCATACGCCTGATCGAGCGAGTCTCCTCGTCCCCGAAGGGAGCCGACCAGACCGCATCGGAGG
The DNA here is from genome assembly GCA_035623975.1 of Acidimicrobiales bacterium. Taxonomy (GTDB): domain Bacteria; phylum Actinomycetota; class Acidimicrobiia; order Acidimicrobiales; family Bog-793; genus JAKACA01. The sequence continues at coordinate 368 of DASPSK010000256.1, forward strand.
CGAGCGCCATGAAGCGCTGCAGCACTTCGGGATCCCCGGCCACCGGCCGCGCCCGCAGGAGCGCCTGCCGCTCCCAGGTCTCGATGCGGCGCCGGTGGTACTCGGCATAGGCATCCAGGCTGCGGGCGAGCGGGCCCTGACGGCCCTCCGGACGCAGTGAAGCGTCCACGGTGACGATCCGCTCTGCCGGCGTCGTGCCGTTGAGCTGGCGGAAGATGGAGGCGGTCGCCTCATCGGCCAGGGCGGCGTCCCCGGCGCCCGAGCCGTCGTAGACGAGCAGGATGTCGAGGTCGCTGCCGTAGGCGAGCTCCTCTCCGCCGAGGCGGCCCATGGCGACGATCCCGAGGGGCACCCTCGGGGCGGCCGCCTGCAGGGCGGCGGCGAGCGTGGCATCACCGAGGGCGGCGAGCGCCCTCGAGATCGTCGTGGTTGCCCCCGGCACGAGCAAGTCGGCGGCGAGGGTGCACAGCGTCGTCGACTCGACGAAGCGCCGCAGAGCCGGACCACCGCGAGCGGGGCCTTGGTCGACCGCCAGGACGGCCCGTTCGAGCAACTCGGCTCGGGAGGGGTGCTGCAGCTCGCGGTCGTCGTCCAGGCGGGTGGCGATCTCCGGATGGCGGCCGACGAGCTGTCCCACCTGGCGGCCGGTACCGAGGAGAACACAGAGACGACGAGCGAGCTCGGGAGACTCCCGCCACGACGCCACGAGCACGTCGCGTCGGTGCGGGACGGACACGAGCGTGCGCAGGTTGAGAAGTCCCTGGTCCGGGTCGGGCGTCTCCGAGAGCCAGCCGAGGAGCACCGGGAGCAGCTGCTGCATGAGCCGGGAGGACCGCGTCAGACCGCGTGTCAGCTCCTGGAGCGCTTGGCGTGTGCGGGCGGCCTGCCGGAAGCCGAGCGCCTCGAGGCGGCTCTCGGCGGCTGCCACGCTCCACCGTCCGTCGTCACTCAGGTGCGCCTCCCCGGCGAAGACCTCCAGGAGGGGACGGAAGAAGAGCCGTTCGTGAATGGCGCGGGCAGTGGCCTGGTGCCGACCCATCACGGCGTCCATGCGCTCGCGGCTTCCTCCCGAGCCCCCCCTCTTGGTGGGGGCCTCGGGTCCCCCGGCGCCGAGGAAGCCGAGCACCTTCGCCAGCGCCTCGCGTGCCTGCGGGTCACTCGGGACGGTGTGAACCTGCGTCTCTTCGACGAGCTGCAGCCGGTGTTCGACGGTGCGGAAGAAGCGATACGAGAGGGCCAGGGCGGCCGCATCGCCGCCGTCCACGTAACCGGCCTCGGCCAGTTCGCTGAGCGCCGCCAGCGTGGAAGGCTGCCGGATCAAGGGGTCAGCGGCCCCGTGCACGAGCTGGAGGAGCTGCACGGAGAACTCGATGTCACGTATGCCTCCCCGGCCGCGCTTGATCTCGCGGTCCGAGAGGCCCTTGCGAGAGACGATCTCCTCTGCTCGGCCCTTCATCGACCGCAGTTCGGCGAGATCTTCGGCGTCGAGGGGGTGCCCCCAGATGGCCCTCGCGGCGGCAGCCTCGAAGGCTGCGCCCAGCTCGGCGTCACCCGCGGCCGCCCGGGCCTTGAGGAGTGCCTGGAACTCCCAGGGACGCGCCCAACGCTCCCAGTAGTTCTGAAAGGAGTCGAGGGAGCGCACGAGCGCGCCGTTGCGACCCTCGGGTCGCAGGTCGGTGTCGATTCGGAAGGCGCCGCTGGCGATGGCGAGGACCCTGCGGGCGTCCACGGCGTCCTC
>DASPSK010000257.1:0-3420 GCA_035623975.1 Acidimicrobiales bacterium
CGCGCCCGCCCCGAGCACCCATGCCCGCCGGAGCGCCCCCCTCGACCCAGCCCGGGGCGGGGGACGGCGGGAGCGGCCGGGCGGCGAGGTCGTCAGGGTCCTTGAGAAGTGACCGAGGACTCGAGCGCCGTCGGGACCGTCTCGCCGCACCCGCCAAGGCTACCCTCGGCCGTCGTGAGCACGAAGTCCACCCGGCGCAACATCCTCCTCGTCGTCTCCGACCAAGAGCGGCAGCGCCGTTGGCTCCCGCCGGCGTTCCGACTGCCGTGGCGGGAGTCGATCATGGCCGCGGGCCTCGAGCTGACGAACTACTGGACGCATTCCTCGCCCTGCTCGCCCTCGCGTGCCTCGATGATGACGGGTCGGTACCTGCCCGCCCATGGCGTCGTCGACAACGTCATCCTCCCCTGGCACACAGAGCTCGACCCGGCCATCCCCACCATCGGGCGCATCCTCTCCGAGAGGGCCGGTTACCGGTCGTCCTACATCGGCAAGTGGCACCTGTCCCAGGGCGCCCACCCGCAGATGGAGGCGTATGGCTACGCCGATTGGTCCGGCGACGACCGGCACTTCATGGGCTGGGCGGGCACGGGCGTCCACTTCGACCCGGTGATCGCCGACAACGCCGCCCACTGGCTGCGCGAGAACGCCGCCGTCGGGCCGTGGTTCCTCACCGTCGCCCTCGTCAACCCGCACGATGTCATGTGGTTCCCCATCGACCAGCCTGGCTACCAGGCTGGCAACGCCGAGGCCGTCGAGGTGGCACGAGCGTTCCTCTCGGCGGCGAAGTGGAAGGACTCGGATCCCCTGCCGCCCTACGAGCGGGACTACCCCGAGGTGTTCGACGAGCTGCCGGCCAACTTCGCCGACGACCTCTCGAAGAAACCCGCCGCCCATCTCGCCTGGAGCCACTCCCAGCAGAACGGCATCTGGGGCCGTATCGACCCGGGGGACAAGGCGAGCTGGCTTCGTCAGCTTGACTACTACGCCGAGTTGCACCGCCTCGGCGACGAGAGCCTCGGCGTGGTCCTCTCCGCCCTGGCGGAGTCGCCGGTGGCAGACGAGACGGCGGTGATCTTCACCTCGGATCACGGGGACATGTGCGGCAGCCACGGCCTGCGCTCGAAAGGCCCCTTCGTCTACTCCGAGATCATGAACGTGCCGTGCTACCTGAAGGTGCCGGGCGTCACCCGGCCCGGCTCGGTGTCGGGCGCCCTCGCCAGCCACGTCGACCTGGCGCCGACGATCTGTGCCCTCGCCGGCATCGACCCCGCCGCGCAGGCGGGCCTGGCCGGCGTCGACCTGTCGCCCGTGCTGGCCGATCCGGCCGCCTCGGTCCGCGACCACGTGCTCTTCGCCATGGACTCGGCTCACACGGCCCACGTGCGGGAGACCCGCTATGCGCTGCGCGGCTTGTTCGACGGGCAGATGAAGTACGCCCGCTACTACGGGATCGGGGGTGGCAAGCCGAACGACGACTTCAGCCCGGCGGCTCGCGAGTCGCGCAAGCGCTTCGACGTGGACGCGGCCTTCGAGGACCAGGAGCATGAGCTGTACGACCTCCGGGACGATCCGCACGAGCTCGTCAACCTGGCGGAGGACCTCGCCCGCCGCGGCCAGGTGCGGGATCGGTTCGCCGCTCTGCTCGCTTACGAGGCGTCCGAGCTCGGAGCCTGATCGTCGGCGTCGCCGGCCGGGCGGCCGGCGGAGGGCGCCGCCGGGTCGAGCGCCCCCCGGCCGATGCGGTAGAGCACGTGCGGTCGCAGACGATGCCCCGCGGGCACTCGCGGATGGTCGAAATCGTCGGCAGGGTCGCGATGCATGCCGATCTTGCGCATCACGTGCTGCGACCGCTCGTTCACCACAGAGGTGAACGACACGATCTCTTGCAGCCCGATGTCGCCCAACCCGAACGACAAACAGGCACGGGCCGCTTCGGAGGCGTAGCCCCGTCCCCAGAAGGGCTGCGCCAGGCGCCAGCCGACCTCGACGCCCGGCGCGAAGGGGAGGGGAGGGGCCTCCTCGCGCGTGAAGGCGTGCAGCCCGACGAAACCGACGAACGGCTCGCCTGCGGCCACCTCGACGGCAAACAGGCCGTACCCGCGTTCCTCGAACTCGAACTCGATCCGCTCGGCAAAGTCGTCACTCTGGCTCGAGGTGAGCATGCTCGGGAAGAACTCCATGACCGCAGGGTCGGCGTTCATGGCGGCGAAAGGTTCCCGGTCCTCCGGCCGCCACCGCCGCAGGACGAGGCGCTCCGTACCCAGAGTGGGTCCTGGCTCGACGTGCACGGCGGGCGAGCATACGGTGCTGGCTCATGGTCGGAGTCCTCTCCGTGGAGCTGCACATCCCCGCGGCCCGCTCGCTCAAGGAGAAGCGTGCCACGATCCGTCCGATCCTCGACGCGGCCCGCACGCGCTACCGCGTGGCCGTCTCGGAGGTGGCATTCCAGGAGCTCCACCAGCGTGCGCTCCTCGAGATCGCCGCCGTGGCGTCGGCCGAACACGTCGTCGTGGAGACCCTCGACGCCGTGGAGCGCTTGGTGTGGTCGGTTGCCGGCGCCGAGGTCGTGTCCTCGAGCCGCCGTTGGCTCGAGGACGACTGAGCCTTGGCGCGCGAGCGACTCGCTCAGTCGATCCAGACCGTCTTGGTGTTGGCGAATTCCTTGATGCCCGGATCGGAGAGCTCCCGGCCGTAGCCGGATCGCTTGACGCCTCCGAAGGGCAGGTCGTAGTAGGACGTGACCATCCAGTTGACGAAGACCATGCCCGCCTCGAGCTCGGCGATGAACTGCTGCTGCTCGGCGGCGTCCTCCGTCCAGGCGTTGGCGCCGAGGCCGAAATCGCTGTCGTTGGCGAGAGCGATTGCCTCGTCGATGGAGCCGACGGTGAACATCGAGGCCACCGGACCGAAGACCTCTTCCCGGTAGACGCGCATGTCTGGGGTCAGATCGGCCAGAGCCGTCGGAGGGTAGAACCAACCGGGCCCGTCCATCCGCTCGCCCCCGCAGAGCACGCGGGCACCCTTGGAGACGGCGTCGGCCACCTGCTCGGCGACCTCGTCCCGCCCGCTCGGAGTGGCAAGGGGACCGACGTCGGTGGCGGGATCCAGCGGGTCGCCGACGACGAGCTTGGCCATGGCAGCTGCGAAGCGCTCCTCGTACTCCTCGGCGATGTCCTCGTGGAGGATGAACCGCTTGGCGGCGATGCAGGACTGCCCGTTGTTCTGCACCCGTGCCCTCACACCCACCTCGACGGCCCGACCGAGGTCGGCGGACGGCATCACGATGAAGGGATCAGATCCGCCCAGCTCGAGCACCGACTTCTTCACTTCGCTGGCGGCTATGGAGGCGACGGATCGGCCGGCCGCCTCGCTCCCCGTCAGGGTGGCGGCCTTCACGCGGGGATCGCGCAACAGCCC
>DASPSK010000176.1:0-5706 GCA_035623975.1 Acidimicrobiales bacterium
GCGTGCCGGTCAGGCCGAGCGTTGGCGCCCTACCTGGTTCCACGACCAGGGCCTGCACCAGCTCATGGGTACCATCCGCTACCCGAAGGCGGCGTAACCATGTTCAGAAGACCGTCGGTAAGCCGTGTGCGGGAAAACCGCGCGCACGGATTGAAAGGGGGATGGGGAACCGGGCCTGCTGTGCAGGCGCCGCGCCCCTGACTACCAATGCACCGCGACTCGGGAACCGTGCAGGCGAACGGGATTCAGATCTCCTGCGAGAGCCTTGGCGATCCGAGCGATCCTCCCCTTCTCCTCATCATGGGACTCGGAGCGCAGATGATCGCCTGGCCCGACGAGCTCTGTGAGCTGCTCGTCGGTCAGGGCTATTTCGTCGTGCGCTTTGACAACCGCGACGCCGGTTTGTCCAGCCACCTGGCGAAGCTCGGCGCTCCCTCTCCCGCCCCCGTCTTCACCCGCCGGTCGCGACCGCCCTACACGATCGACGACATGGCCGACGACACGGCCGCGCTATTGCAGGGCTTGGGGTTCGATTCGGCCCACGTCGTGGGTGCATCCATGGGAGGATTCATCGCCCAGGCACTGGCGCTGCGGCACCGGGACCGGGTGCGAAGCCTCAGCCTCCTCATGACGTCGACGGGCTCTCGGCTCGTCGGCCACCCGCGCGCCCGACTGATCGCCCGCCTAGCGCGCCGGCGGCCCGTGCTCGACCGGCCGGCGGCGATCGATGCAACGGTCGGGACGTTCCGGCTGATCGGCTCGCCCGGATACCCCTTCGACGAGGCGCGCCTTCGCGAACTGGCGGGGCGCTCCTACGACCGGGCCTACGATCCCGCCGGCGTCCTCCGACAGATGGCGGCCGTGACGGCACAGAGCGATCGCACCCGCCAACTGCGCACTCTCCGGACACCGACGCTCGTGCTGCACGGGATGGACGATCCCCTCGTCGGCGTGAGTGGAGGACGCGCCCTCGCCAGGGCGATACCGGGAGCCGTGTTCATCGGCTTTCCCGGCATGGGTCACGATCTTCCCCAGGCACTCTGGCCCCGCTTCGCCGAGGCGATCGCTGTCACCGCCGCCCTCGGCGAGGCGCGGCGTTCGGCCCAACGCTGAGGGCTCTGCGAGGCTAACCGGCCGGCGTCTGTGGAGCCGGAGACGAAGATCGCTCCGCGCCGCCGCCACGTGAACCGTTTTCCGCCGTGGAGGGGGGATGCACGATGGAGGACAGGCTCGTCGCCCTCGTGCTGAAGACCACCGGCATGGCGGAACGCCCGAGGCGCTTGACCAGCGGTCGTGCCAGAACGGCGGCAACTGTGCATTGCGCCACGCCGGCGATGACGAGGGGCAGACGAAGGCCGCCGAGCACGGCGAGACCGCCCGCACAGAGCGCACCTACGGGGGCTGCTCCCCACACGATTCCCCTCCAAGCGGAACCGACCCTTCCCATCACCTCGTTGGGTGTGAGCCGTTGCCGCAGCGAGATGGCGACGACACTGCCAGCCGCCACTGCGAAGCCCACAAAGGCGAAGGCGGTGCCTGCCAGTAATGGGGAGCGGGTGGCCGCCATCACGAGATAGGCGGCACCGGAGAGGAGCGCCGCCGACAGGAGCGTGGCGGCGCTGCCGATCCTCGTGACGATGCGGTCCGCCAGCAAGGCGCCCGGCACGTTCCCGATGGCTCCGGCTGCGAGGAACAGCCCGTAGAAGCGCGCTTCGACCCCCCAGTCACGCGTCGCCAGGAGCACCAGAACGCCGGCGACGAGGCCCTGCAGACCGGACAGTGCCGCGATGAGCGTTACGAGCACCCGCTGGCGGCGGTCGCGGAACAGCAGCCGGAGGCCATCCCAGGTGGAGCCCCGCGCCACCGTTGGGTCGGGGCGTGGCGTCCGCAGGCCGAGGAGGGCAAGACCGGAGGCACCGATGGCGCAGGCGTCTGCAGCGAAGGGGAGCACTTGTCGAGCCACAAAGGCCAGGGATCCGACGATCGGGCCAGCCAGGTGCTCGGTGGCGGCCTCTGTGCTGTTGAGTACCCCGTTCGCCCTCGCCAGGGTCCCAAGAGGGACCAGCTCGGGAACAGCGGCCTGCGAGGCTGAGTAGTACATCGTCCGTGCCGTTCCGTTCGCGAGCACGAACAGCTGCAGGAGGGCGAGGTCCATCTTCCCCAGGCCGATGAGGACAGCCATCAAGGCCAGGAGGACACCACGGGAGAAGTTGACGATCGCCATGAGCCGTCCCCGCTCAAAGCGATCAGAGAGCGTGCCCGCCGGCAGCGCCGCCAGCAGCCAGGGCAGCTTGTCGGCGGCCACGACGCTCGAGACAGCCAGTCCTTCAAACTTGAGAGGGAGATGAGCCTGAACCGCGACAACAACGGCCAACAGAGGTACAGCGCCATAAGCAAAGCCATCGCCGGAGCTGGCGGCGGCGAAGGTACCCCACAAGTACCAGAACTTGTGGCCGAAGGACCTGCCGGCGGGTCTATGAGCCACGGCGGGACCTGCTAGATGGGTTCAACGCAGAGTCTCAGCCGACATCCGCCCATCTTGTCTCACGGCGCAGTCACGACACAGCCCTGAGAGCGCCTCAACAAAGAAATTGTGCCGGCGAGAGAAAAATTCCTCAAGTTCCCGCTTCGGCGTTCCGATAAAGAAGGCGGAAACCCCGCGCCGGCTAGTCCGGCACGGAGTCCCCTGCCATCAGTGATTTTTCAGTGGTCGAATCCCATCAACCCCACGAGACGTCACGGCAGGTCAACACGACCACCTCCCTTCAGGCAGACGAGGGGGGCTCTGGTTAGGGAAGTTGAGGGGAGGTCGTGTCAGCGGCCCCCCTCTTTCCCGCGTTCATCTTTCCAGGTGGGAGTGCTAAACGCAATCCTCACTCCGCCGAGGTCGATAATTCGGGCGCGCGAGGGAGAGCGTAGGTCCCGTGTTCAAGGACGCGCGGCTCGACGTCGTGTCGGCACCACTAGCCCACTTTGACCGCCCGTTCAGCGGCTTTAGCGGCCCATCTGTCCCATTCCGTCGCGGCCGGGTCGAGAGGAGTGCCCGGATCCCGAGATGAGCCTCAACGCCGGCGGCAACTCACGGGAGAAGTTCAGGCGCGGTCGCGTGACGAGCCAGTCTCTCAACGTCGAGGCACTCAGGGGACGAGCGAAGTAATAGCCCTGCACGGCGTCGCAGCCGGCATCGGCGAGCACCGCACAAGTGACCTCGTCCTCAGCCCCTTCGGCCGTGACCTCCAAGTCGAGCGAGTGCGCCATCGTGATGGACGAGCGAACGATGATGGCATTGCTCGGGTCCGTCGCCATGTTGGTGATGAAGGAGCGGTCGATCTTGAGCTCCTTGAGGGGCAGCCGGTGCAGGTAGGCGAGGGACGAGTAACCGGTCCCGTAGTCGTCCACCGCCACTCGCACCCCGAGTTGTTCCAGCCTGCCGAGGACGCTGCTGGCCTCACCGAGGTCTGCCATCACCTCTGTCTCGGTCACCTCGAGGGTAAGAGACCGCGGTGACAGTCGGTTGGCGGCGAGATGGGCGGCGACCTCATCGACGAGGGACTGACGGGACAGGTCGCGTCCCGACAGGTTGACCGAGATGTCGATGGGCGCGCCGGACTCGCGCCACTTGGCCGCCTCTGCGCACGCCTCCGAGAGCACGAAGTCCGTGATCTCGCCGATCAGCCCCATCTGGGCTGCGATAGCGATGAACTCGTCGGCCGGCACCGGTCCAAACTCGCGGTGCTCCCAGCGGCAGAGTGCCTCCACCCGGAGAAGCTCACCGGTGGAGAGCCTCGCGATCGGCTGGTAGACGACGTGCAACCCTCGTTCGGCGAGAGCTTGAGCCAGCTGCCCACCGAGGACGAGCTTGCGCTGCATGTTCTGGTCCTGCGAGGGCGAGTAGAGCTCGATGCCGGAGCGCTTCTCCTTGGCGAGGTACATGGCGATGTCTGCGCGTTGCAGCAGCTTCGAGGCATTGTCACCGTGCTCGGGAGCGAGGGCGACACCGGCGCTGGCGCGCACGGCCAGGGTGATCCCGTCAACGTTTATGGGTTGGCTCACAGCGGCTTCGAGGTCGCGAACGATGCCCACCGCCTCTTCCGGGCCGATGATGTCAGTGACGATGACGGCGAATTCGTCACCGCCGAGGCGAGCGACCGTGGCGCGCCCGTGAGCTGCCCGGACGAGGCATTCCGCCACCTCGCACAGGAGGCGGTCACCGGTGCTGTGGCCGAGAGTGTCGTTCACCTCTTTGAAGCGGTCGAGGTCGAGCAATGCCACAGCTGCCCGGCCTGACTCGGCGAGGGCGGCGGAAGCGCGCTCGAGGAAGAGCGTGCGGTTCGGCAGGCCGGTGAGGGTGTCATGCATCGCCTGATGGGACTTGCTCTCCGCCTCCATGCGGAGCTCCTCGACGAGTCGTGCCCGCTCGAGTGTCGTGCTGGCATGGGCGGCGAGCGCCTCGAAGAGCCGAAGATCGTCGTCGTCGAAGGGATCGAGCTGCTCCTGCCGGTCGAGCGCCAGGAGGGCACCGAAGACGCGCTCCCCACTCGTGAGGGGGGCCACGAGGGCATCCCGGAACCGTCCGATCACAGGATCGGCTGTCTGATCGGGCGCCGCTGGGTCGAAGGGTCGCACGTGCAGGCTGACACGACCTTCCGAGATGACGCGGGCGATGGCCGACGACCCGTCCAGGGGGATGCCGGCCTCAAATGAACGCTCCTCGTCGCGCAATGCCGCCCGGCGACCCCGAGGCCACTCGTCGGTGAGGATCACTTCGGCTCTGTTGGCGCGCATGACCGACTGCACCCGTTCGAGCACTGCCCACACCGTCTGTGCCGGCTCAAGCTGCGGTCCGCCGAGCGATCGACCAAAGTCGTAGAGCTGCTGCAGTGCCCCGAAGCGTTTCGTGAGTCGCAGATAGCCGCGGTAGGCGAACACGATCAAGGCCCCGACGATGACTAGCGGGACGAGTGGCAACACGCTCCAGCCCTGTGCGCCATCGGCGGCGTCGACGACCACGCCGGCCAGTCCGATGCTTGCGAAGAGAAGAAGGCAGAACGTCACGAACTCGAAACGAGTTGAGCGCGGCCGACGCTGCCCATGAATCTTGACGACCAGCGAGACGGCCAGCTGCGAGGCGAGGGCGGCAACGGTAAGGGCCGCGGCGCCGGCGACCCACCCCGAGGGTGTCGCCGCGTGCGCACCCAACTGCTTCGTGTGGAGGATGGCGCGATACACGATGTCGGCGACGACCGTCGTGAAGGCGCCGCTGGTGAGATTGAACGCCAGCTTTTGCGGGGACTGCCTGCGCACGACCCCAAACCCGATTGCCCCTCCCAAGACACGAGCGGCCACCAGCCAAGCTGGCATGGCAATGGCGAGGCCGAGGAGCAGCGGGATCTCGGTGAGGCTGAACAAGTACGTGTGCCCGCGATGGTGGAAGGACACCGGTGCCGACAGGGCGGCTGCAAAGAGCACGACTAAGAGAACTGCGATAACCGGCTGGGAGTGCAGGTTAGGGACGGACGTGAGGTGTTCGAAAAGACCTACGTGGGTGCACACGAGCAGTAGTGCCACCGAGGCGAGCGCGAGCACACCGGAGAGAATGGCGACGCGGGTACCGGCGGCGAGGTGGGAGACCGGGGCTTCGCCCGTCGGGCCCGCCGGCTGTGTCTGCGTCGATGCCAATTCAAGCGGACGTGAAATGGGAGAGCT
>DASPSK010000263.1:0-19170 GCA_035623975.1 Acidimicrobiales bacterium
CCGCTCAATTCGCTCGATGGCGGCTTCGACGAGCTCGGGTGGCGTCGCCTGGCCGCTCCGCACGAGTTCCGCCTGGGCGGTGGCATCCATAAAGGCCAGTTGCTCCTCCATCAGAACCTCCCCCTGTCAGCCGGCTCCCGAGCGGCCGCAGCGGTCGCCGGACCGGTCGCTCGACCGGTCACCCGACGGGTCACCCGACCGGGCGCCGGCGCGACGCCGGCCCGCTCCGACACTATTGGTCCCGACCCTGTTCCGGGGCGGATCGGTCGGCCCCGGGCCGCCGCAGCTGGCTGAGGCGTCGCCTGCTGAGCTGTCGTATCGCCTGGCGGCGGTCGATCGGCTCGTAGTATTCGGCGGCGGCGGTCAGCTCGGCGCGCTCGTCGGCGCTCAGATCGAGATCGGCGGCGGCGGCGTTGTGCTCCAGCTGCGACACTGAGCTCGCACCGGGGATGGCGACGACGCCCGCATGGCTCACGACCCAGGCGAGGGCCACTTGGGCCGGCGTGGCGTCGTGGTCGGCGGCGAGGCGGCGGAGCGTCGAGATGAGGCCGGCGGCGCGCGCCAGGTTGTCCGGCAGGAAGGCCGCCTGGTTCGCCCGCATGCCGCCGGGGCGGTGGTCGGCGTCGTAGCGCCCCGACAGCAGCCCCTGCGCGAGCGGGCTGTAAGCCATCACGAGATGTTCGTGCTCGGCCGCCCAGGCCGTCATGCCGGAGGCGAGCGGACGCCGGTCGACGAGGCTGAAACGCACCTGGTTCGTCAGCACTGTGTCCCCGAAGGCCTGCTCGGCGGCCTGCCAGCGCGCCAGCGAGTAGTTGCTCACACCGACGTTGCGGACGAGGCCGCGGCTGCGGGCCTGGCGCATGCCCTCCATCTGCAGCCGCAGGGGCACGGCCGGGTTCGGCCAGTGCAGCTGGTAGAGATCGATCTCGGCGATGCCGAGGCGGCGGGCGCTGCCTTCGGCCCGCCGGCAGATGACGCTCGGCAGGGGCGCGACGGGCAGCACCTTCGTGGCGATGAAGACCTGCTCGCGGCACTCGGCGACGGCGGCACCCAAGATGCGCTCTGAAGCCCCGAAGCCGTACACCTCCGCCGTGTCGAACAGGTTCACTCCGAGGGCGACGGCGCGCGCGACGATGCTGCCGGCCTCGTGCGCGGCGTAGCCGGCGCCGTAGCCCCACTCCCGGGATCCGAACTGCCAGGTCCCGAGCCCGATGACAGAGAGTCGCTCGCCGCTCGCCTCGATATAGCGCATCGTTCGCTGCCCGAACCTTCGCCCTTACTTCGGGGGCATCCGCAGTCCGCCGTCCAGCCGGATCGTCTCGCCGTTGAGGTAGCCGTTCTCGGCGATGGCGACCACGAGCTGGCCGAATTCGGCCGGCCTCCCAAGGCGCTTGGGGAAGAGCACGCCTGCGCCGAGGGCCTGACGGTTCTCCTCCGGCAGGAGGCCCAGCAGCGGCGTGTCCATGAGGCCGGGGGCGATGGTGTTGACACGGATGCCGACCGGGGCGAGGTCACGGGCCGCCGGCACGGTCATGCCGACAACCCCGCCCTTGGAGGCGGAGTAGGAGATCTGGCCGATCTGGCCCTCGAAGGCGGCGACCGAGGCCGTGTTCACGATGAGGCCGCGCTCACCGTCCTCGAGCGGGTCAGTCTTCGCCATCGCCCCGGCGGCGATGCGCATGACGTTGAACGTGCCCACGAGGTTGACGTTCACGACCGTCTTGAAGGCGTCGAAGTCGTGCGGCTCGCCGTTGCGACCGATCGTGCGCTGCGCCCAGCCGATGCCGGCGCAGGACACCGTGATACGAAACTCCCCCGCCGCCGCCGCCATCTCGACCGCCTGGGCGACCGCTTCCGGGTCGCCGACGTCGCCGGCGACGTAGCTCGTCGCCCCCCCGATGTCAGCGGCCGTCGCCTTGGCGCGGGCCTCGTCGCGGTCGAAGAGGGTGACGGTGGCGCCGGCGGCACGCAGCGCCCTCGCCGTCGCCTCGCCGAGGCCCGAGGCCCCACCGGTCACGAGCGCTGAGGTGTTGTTGATTTGCATGTCAATAACCTACGAGACGGCGGGTCGCAGATCCCAATCGGCCCTGGGCGGCCGGACCGCCCGCCGCCGGCTTGGCGGGTCTGGCAGGCCTGACGGGGCGGGCCCCGGTCGGGCCCCGGCCCGCTTCCCGCCGATCTGTGTGCCTGCACGGACCGCACAGAGCGTCCCCGGCCGATCTGCGTGCCCGGGAGGACCGCACAAGGCCCCGGCCGGTCGCGCCGGGCACGCAGTTCGACCTGGTGAAACATTCCCACCCGAACTGTGTGCCTGGAACGACCGGCCCAGCCGTCCGAAAGTCGCGAAGAAACCCCGCCGCCCCCGCCGCCCAACCTCAGCCGGCGCTCACCGCCCGCTGCAACCGGGCGGCCTCGGTCGCCAACCGGTCCGCCAGGATGTTCCCCTCGTTTGTGCCGTGGCCCTTCACCCACTCGAGCTCGATCTGGCCGGCGCGCTCGTCGACGACGAGAGAAACAAGCGGTCGCCAGAGATCCTGGTTCGCCACCGGCTCGCCCTTGGCGTTGCGCCAGCCCCTCGTCCGCCAGCCGGCCCACCAGCGCTGCCGGAAGCAGTTGACGACGTAGGTCGAGTCGCTCATCACCCTCACGCGTCCCGGGAAGGTGCCGAGCGCCTCGAGCACCGCCGTCAGCTCCATGCGCTGGTTCGTCGTGGCTGGCTCGCACCCACTGGCGTAGAGGTCGTCGGAGACGGCCCATGCCCAGCCGCCGGGACCCGGGTTCCGGATGCAGGCACCATCGGTGTAGACGACGAGATGATCTGCGGGCGCGGGCACGGCCCCGACCATAGCGACACCGCCGGGCCGCTCCCGTGAACCGACGGACGGCCTCGAGGCGCGAGAATCGGCAGGTGATCTTCGACGGTTTCTCACACCAGGTGCCGGACATCGACCCGGAGGAGACCACCGAGTGGCTCGACTCCTTCGACGCCATCGTGGAGCAGAGCGGCCGCGACCGTGCCCGCTTCCTCCTCATGAAGCTGCTCGAGCGAGCCCGCGCCTCCCAGATCGGGTTCCCGGCGACGGTGTCCACGCCGTATGTGAACACCATCCCGGCCGCCCAGGAGCCGTGGTTCCCGGGTGACGAGCACCTCGAGCGCCGCATCCGCGCCTACATCCGCTGGAACGCCGCCGTCATGGTGACGCGGGCGAACTCGAAGGACCCCGGCATCGGCGGGCACCTCTCGACCTACGCCGGCTCGGCCGCCCTCTACGAGGTCGGCTTCAACCACTTCTTCCGCGGCAAGGCCAACGGCCTCGCCGGCGACCAGGTGTTCTTCCAGGGCCACGGCTCGCCCGGCATATACGCCCGCGCCTTTGTGGAGGGGCGCCTCGACGAGGAGGCGCTCGACAACTTCCGTTTCGAGACCGGTGGCCACGGGCTCTCGAGCTACCCGCACCCGCGCCTCATGCCCGACTTCTGGGAGTTCCCCACCGTGTCGATGGGGCTCGGGCCGCTGGCCGCCGTCTACCAGGCCCGCTTCAACCGCTACCTCCTCCACCGCCAGATCGTCGACACGTCCGCCTCCCGGGTGTGGTGCTTCGTGGGCGACGGTGAGATGGACGAGCCGGAGAGCCACGGCGGCCTCCGCCTGGCCGCCCGCGAAAAACTCGACAACCTCGTCTTCGTCGTCAACTGCAACCTGCAGCGCCTCGACGGCCCTGTGCGGGGCAACGGCAAGATCATCCAGGAGCTCGAGGCCCTCTACCGCGGCTGCGGGTGGAACGTCATCAAGGTCATCTGGGGCCGCCGCTGGGACGAGCTGCTCGCCCGCGACGTCGACGGCGTACTCGTGAACAAGATGAACACGACGCTGGACGGCGACTTCCAGACGTACTCGACGGCCTCGGGCGCCTACATCCGCGAGCACTTCTTCGGCCCCGACCCGCGCCTGCGCAAGATGGTCGAGCACCTCTCGGACGCCGAGCTGCAGCAGCTCCCCCGCGGCGGCCACGACTACCGCAAGCTGTACGCCGCCTACAAGATGGCGACCGAGCAGACCGGCGCCCCCACCGTCATCCTCGCCAAGACGGTGAAGGGATGGACCCTCGGCCCGGAGATCGAAGCAAGAAACGCCACCCACCAGATCAAGAAGATGACCCGCGAGCAGTTGCGCCTGCTGCGCGACCGGCTCTACCTCGGCGAGGAGATCCCCGACGAGGCCCTCGACGCCGAGCACCCGCCCTACTACCGGCCACCGGTGGGCTCGCCCGAGCACGAGTACCTGCACGCACGCCTGCAGGCCCAGGGCGGATCGCTGCCCACGCGCCTCGTGCGCGGGGGCGGCCGCACCGCTCTCCCCCAACCTGCCCAGGGACTCTGGGAGGAGTTCTGGAGCGGCTCGAGCGGTCAGGCCGTCTCGACGACGATGGCCTTCGCCCGCATGCTCCGCAGCCTGCTGCGCGACCCCGCCATCGGTCGCCACATCGTGCCGATCATCCCCGACGAGGGTCGCACCTTCGGCCTCGACGCTCTCTTCTCAGAAGTGAAGATCTACGCCTCGGAGGGCCAGCACTACGTCTCGGTCGACGCCGGTCTCCTCCTCAGCTACGCCGAGGACCGCACCGGGCAGATCTTGCAGGAGGGCATCACCGAGGCGGGCGGCATGGGCAGCTTCCAGGCGGCCGGCACGGCCTACTCGACCTGGTCGACACCGATGCTGCCGATGTACCTCTTCTACTCGATGTTCGGCTTCCAGCGGGTGGGAGACCTCATCTGGCAGGCGGCGGACGCGAGGACGAGGGGTTTCTTGTTGGGGTGCACCGCCGGGCGAACGACCCTGAACGGCGAGGGCCTCCAGCACGAGGACGGGCACTCGCACCTGCTCGCGTCCGCCGTCCCGTGCGTGCGCGCCTTCGACCCCGCCTTCGCCTACGAGCTCGCCTTCATCGTCGCCGACGGGATCATGGCGATGTACGGGCCGGACGCCTCCGACCTCATGTACTACGTCACGTTGTACAACGAGAACTACCCGATGCCCCCGCTGCCGGAGGACCCGGCCGAACGCGAGCGCATCCGCCACGGGGTTCTGCGCGGCTGCTACCGCTACCTCGCCTCGCCCGACCCGGCCCTCAAGCCGGCGACGATCCTCTTCTCCGGCACGATGTGGCAGGCCGCGGTCGAGGCCCGCGACCTGCTGGCGTCCGAGTGGGGCATCGGGGCCGAGTGCTGGTCGGTGACGAGCTACAAGGCGCTGCGCGAGGACGCCCTCGACATCGAGCGCTGGAACCGGCTCCACCCTGGCCCGGCCCACCGGGAGGCGTACGTCTCCCGTGCGCTCGCCGAGTCGCGGGGGCCGATCGTCGCCGTCACCGACTACCTCAAGTCCGTGCCCGATCAGATCGCCCGCTTCGTGCCCGGGACGTTCGTCCCCCTCGGCACCGACGGCTTCGGGCGCTCCGACACCCGTCAGGCCCTGCGGCGGCACTTCGAGGTGGACGCCCCTCACATCGTCGTGGCTGTGCTGGCGTCGCTGGCGGCCACGGGCGACGTCAAGCAGGCATGCGTCTCCGAGGCGATCGAGCGCTACGGCATCGACCCCGAAGCCGTCGAGCCCCGCAGCGCCTGAGCCGCCTGCCCCCGCAGGTGACGGCCACCGTGGAGATCCGCGCCGCCCGGCCGGATGAATTCGAGGCCGTCGGGCGCTTGACCGTCGAGGCGTACCGCCAATTGCGGGGCGGCGGGCGCTACAGCTCCTACGAGGAGCAGCTGCTCGCCGTCTCGGCTCGAGCCGCCGACAGCCTCGTCCTCGTGGCCGTGGACGAGACGGGCGACGTCCTCGGGAGCGTCACCTACGTGCCCGACGCCGGGCGCGCCATGAGCGAGTTCCGCGACCCGAAGGGCGCCGGCGTCCGCATGCTCGCCGTGCGGCCAGACCGGCAGGGTGCCGGCATCGGTCATGCCCTCACGCAGGCGTGCATCGAGCGGGCCCGGGCCGAGCACCGCTCCCGCATCGTCCTGCACTCCACCGAGATCATGACGGTGGCGCGGGCGATGTACGAGCGGATGGGATTCGTCGCCGCTCCCGAGCTCGACGCCTGGGTGTCGAAGGAGCCGGGCGAGGAGCCGACCCTGCGCCTCCTCGCTTATGTGCTCGAGCTTTGACCGGTGAGCCGCGAGCGGAGCGCCTCGTAGATGCCGGCGTCGTTGAGGAGGTGGAAGTGGTGGCGACCCCCGAACTCATGGCGGTGCTCGAGCTCGAAGGGAATGTGCTGGTGGCGGTGCCGGCGGCCGTGAGCGCTCGCCGGCTGCACGAGGAGGTCGCCCACGAGCTGCCCGAGCGGGCTGCTCGGGGCCCGCGTGACGGTCGCGCTGACGGTGTAGTGGTTGGCCGTCGGGAGGAGAGGGACGTCGTGGCGGTGGTCCTCTCCGCAGCTGCCGCGGTCGCAGCCCTGCCAGTCGTCGTCCACCAGGTACCCGAAGCGCAGGTCGTCAATGCCGGCACTGCGCGTGGTGAGCAGCGGCGCGAAGGGAAGGGTGTCCTTCCGCTGTGCCGCCGCCCGAGCCGTGTGGTGAGTCCATCGCGCCAGCGGGGCGCCGAGGTGCGGGGTGCCGAGCAGGAACACATGGCGGACGAGCGGGACCCAGTCCGCTGCGGCCTCGTGCCCATAATGGCAGGCGCTTCTCAGCACGAGCCCGCCCATGGAGTGGCCGATCAGGAGCACTTCTTCGACCGGCCAGGGCCAGGCGGCCACGACATCGCCCAACAACCGGGCGAGGTCCCGCCCGTTCTCGGAGACGTGCCGGCCCGTGTTGTACCTGACATAGAGGTCGGCATACCCGAAGTCGGCCTTGAGGCGCTCGCCGTAGGTCTGCCCGTCCTGGCCCGAGCCGAGCCGCCAGGAGTCCTCGGTCTCCCCGAGCCCGTGCAGGAACACGGCCAGCCTGGCAGCCGGCCCGTCGAGGGTGCCGCCGAGCGCCTCTCGTTCGGCCGGGACGTCACGGCCGCCCGAGCGCAGCGCCATGCGGATCGCGAGTGGGCTGTCCTCGGCGCTGAGCCGGTCTCCGATGGCGGCGTTGAGCGCAGATTGCAGGTGATTCGAAGGGCCGGAAGATCCGAGCGGCAGCTGCTGCGACCCGGCGGCGGGCAGGATCTCGGCCAGGGCGCTCCCGGCCAAAGCGCCAAGCCCCCGCACGGCGCGATAGGCGGAGTGGGCGATGGCGTCATGGGCCGAGCGGAGCGGTGCCCCGGCCGCCGGCACTGCCCCGAACGACAAGGAGGCGAGACCGAGGTGGGCTTTCTCGATGTGCGACACGGTGCCGCAATAGGCCTGCACGCCGAGGCGTCCAAGCGCCCGGAGTTCCTGTGGTTTCACCTGAGGCTCCTTCCACGAGGGCGCCCCTGGGAGGCACGGGGGCGTATCGCGGAGGCTAGCTGGCCGAGGGAGGGCACAACGGCTCTAGGGGAGCGCATGGCTGCAGGAGAGGATTGGCGCACCCGGGCCATCGAGAACCGGTCGCCAATCAGAGCGAAGAGGCCGTGCAGGTGCACCTCAATCTTTCGACAATCGAGGTGCCAGAAGTTTCGCGCCCCCCGAGCCGCGCACCCCCCGGGGCCGGAGCCGCGCTCTCAGCTGCCGGCGTAGAGCTCGTCGATGGCTTCGGCGTAGTGCTCGTAGACGACGCTCCGCTTCACCTTCATCGTCGGCGTGAGCTCTCCTGCCTCGGCCGTCAGGTCATGGGCGAGCACCCGGAACTTGCGGATGCTCTCGGCGTGCGACCGTTTGGCGTTGACCTCGTCGACGATCGCCTGCACCTCGGCGAGCAGGTCGGGATCGCCGGTAATGGCTTCCAGGTCTCCAAGCTTGTTGCGCGCCTGGGCCCAGGAGGTGAGCTCCTCCGGGTCGAGGGTGAGCAGAGCGGCGAGGTACCTGCGGCCCTCGCCCACGACCATCGCCTCGGAGATGAGCGCGTGGTTGGTGAGGTCGCTCTCGATGTTCTGGGGGGCGATGTTCTTTCCGGCCGCTGTGATGATGAGGTCCTTCTTGCGCCCGAGGATACGGAGCGAGCCGTCGGCGTCGAAGGCCCCCGTGTCGCCCGAGTGCATCCACCCGTCGGCGTCGATCAACTCCGCAGTGGCCGCCGGGTCGTTGAGGTAGCCGAGGCAGACGTTGGCGCCCTTGAGGAGGATCTCGCCGTCATCGGCGATCTTCACCCTCATGCCCGGCAGGGCCGTCCCGACGGTGCCGATCCGGTTGCGGTCGAGCCGGTTGGCCGACGTGGGCCCGCAGCCCTCCGTCTGGCCGTACAGCTCCAGCAGCGGCAGGCCCAGGGCATGGAACCAGGTGATGAGATCGGGGTGGGCGGGCGCGGCGGCGGTGATCAGCACGTGAGCCCGGTCGAGGCCGAGCTGTTGGCGGATGGTCGCCCCGAGGGTCTTGTCGAGGGCGTAATAGACGGCGTGGGCGGAGCGCGGCAACACCTCACCGCCGCCCTGTTCAGCCGCCACCTTCCGCAGGCCGAGGTCGACAAAGCGGTGCACGGACGCCCGCACGGGTGGCGGCTGCGTGCGCAGGTGGGTCTCGATGCCGTCACGCAGCTTCTCCCACACGCGGGGCACGGCCAGGAACACCGTGGGCCGGCACGCCGGGAGATCCTCGGCGACCGTCGCCAGGCTGCGGGCGAACCAGGTCTCGCCCGTGACGGCTATCGGCATGAAGTCGCTCATCATCCGCTCGGCGATATGGCTGAGCGGCAAGAACGACAGCAGGCGGTCGCCTTCGCCAATGCCGTAGGCCGGTGTGACGGTGCGCAAGGTCCACATGATGTTGGCGTGGCTGATCATGGCCCCTTTGGGCGGGCCGGTCGTGCCGCTCGTGTAGACGATCGTGGCGAGGTCGTCGGGCCTCACCTGCAGAGCCCGCTCATCGACCGCCGCCGGGTCGCTGCTGAGACGGTCGGCGCCCACGGCACGGAGATCGCTGAAACCGATCACGAAGCCGTCCCCGGCCCGCCAGGCGCCGTCGGCGAGCACGACCCGCCGGAGAGCCGGCAGCTGGTCGCGGACTCCCACGATCTTTCCCAGCTGAGCATGGCCGTCGACAAAACACGCCACCACGTCAGCGTGCCCGAGGATGTAAGCGACCTGGGATGGCGAGCTCGTCGGATAGATGGGAACAGTGACGCTCCCGTTGAGGAGCGTCCCCAGATCGGCGAGGTGCCACTCCACCCGGTTGGCGGACAGGATGGCGACGCGCTGGCCGGGCTCCACGCCGAGCTCGGCGAGACCGGCCGCGACCTCGCGGGCCGCACGGACGTAGTCGGCCCAGGTGAGAACTTCCCACTCCCCTGAGCTCGGGCGGTCCGCCGGGCAACGCCGCATCGCCGGGCGGTCCGGATGCCGCCGCCCGTTGGCCAACAACGCCTCGACGATCGTGGCGCCCTGATGGGCGGGCACCCCCAACGTCGGCTCCTCCCGCCCCACCGGATCCGCCCGGGTGTGTCGAAGGCTCATCACGCTCATATGCCAATGATGAGCGATCCGCACAGCGGTGCTAGAGCCGGAGGACCCTTTTCAATGGGCCAACGGGAAGATCCTGGGAAGGTGCTCCGACAAGGGCGCCGGAAATGCCACCCAAGTACCCTTGGGGACATGTCGAACAAGACGCCCAAGCTCTACCTCTCCGGCGACCCGTCCGCCGACGAGCTCCTCTCGGAGGACCCTCTCGCCCTCCTGATCGGGATGGTGCTCGACCAGCAAGTCCCCCTCGAATGGGCCTTCTACGGCCCCTTCAACCTGATGCAGCGGCTCGACGACCGCCTCGACGCTCATGGCATCGCCGAGATGCCCGAGGAGGCGCTCATCGCTGCCTTCGCCGCCCGGCCGGCGCTCCACCGCTACCCCGCCTCCATGGCCAAGCGAGTGCAAGCACTCGCTCGCCACTTGGTCGAGGAGTACGGCGGTGACGCCGCCAAGATCTGGACGACGGCGCGCAACGGGAGAGAGCTCTTCGACCGGGTGCGAGCGCTGCCGGGCTTCGGCCAGCAGAAAGCGAAGATCTTCGTCGCCCTGCTCGGCAAGCAACTCGGCGTGAGCGCCGACGGCTGGGTCGAGGTCGCCTCTCCCTTCAGCCACGAGGGGACCCACCTCTCGGTCGCCGACATCGACGGCCCATCCGCCCTTGCCCTCGTGAGGGAGCACAAGCGAGAGATGAAGGCCGCCGCCAAGAAGGCAGCGCCCGTGAAGAGGGCAGCGCCCGTGAAGAAGGCCCCCGCCAAGGCGCCCGCGAGGAAAGCGCCGCCGGCGAAGAAAGCGCCGCCGGCGAAGAAAGCCCCCGTGACGAAAGCCGCCGCGAAGAAGTCCACGGCCACGACAACTCCGGCGAAGTCGGCCCCCTCCCAGAGGACCCCTGGCAAGAAGGCAGTGGCCAAGAAGGCCCCTACCAAGAAGGCCCCTGGCAAGAAGGCAGTGGCAAAGAAGGCTGCGGCAAAGAAGGCTGCGGCATCCAGCTGAGCCCACGAACCCGTCCAGCCCCGCCGAAGGGCGGGACGGGGCGCGGTCGCCAGACGCTCGACGCGGCTGCCGGTCGGCCCAGGGTCTTGACGCGGTTGTGGGCGGTCCGGATGGACCGCCCACAACTTCATCGCAGCTCTTGCTGAAAGGCTTGACTTTCCGGGCTACATCGGACGGGACCAGCTTCCGACCGGGCAAGCCAAGGGTGTCTGACTGGGTGTCACCAGGTGGTCCAGCGAGCCGCCTAGCGGCCAGCCACCTCCAGGGTCCCAATGCGTTGACTACTCATGTATTGGACCACCTCCTTTCTCTGGTGCCCTAACAATATCGAGCGCGCGAGGGCGCGCGGCGGCAATGGAAACGTCCCCTCCTTGCCGCCGGTGCTCGAGGCAAGATCACGTTCCCGACGGCGGTGTTCACGACGGGACTTCGGACTTCGCTGCCCGAGGAGCATCTGCCCCAGCTTGGGCCGCCCGGGGATCAGCCGAGTTTGGGCGACTAGATCCCGATGCGCTGGGCGAGCAGCTCGCGGTGGTACGACGGGTCGCCGAGGATGAGCTCGGAGGACTTCGCCCGCTTGAAGTAGAGGTGGGCGTCGTGGTCCCAGGTGAAGCCGATGCCGCCGTGGATCTGGATGTTCTCGGCGGCGGCGTGAAAGTACGCCTCCGAGCAGTAGGCCTTCGCCAAGCAGGCGGTCACGGGCAGCTCGTCGTTGTCCTCCGCCGCGGCCCAACCGGCGTAATAGGCCGCCGACTTGGCCGACTCGACCTCGAGGAGCATGTCGGCGCACTTGTGCTTGATCGCTTGGAAGCTCCCGATGGGCCGCCCGAACTGGATGCGGTGCTTGGCGTAGTCGACGCTCATGTCGAGCACCCGCTGAGCGCCGCCCACCTGCTCGGCGGCGAGGGCGACGGCGGCGAGGTCGAGCGTCTTCGAGAGCCCGGCGCCGGCCCCGCCCTCTTCCCCCACCAGGCGGGCGGGCGTGCCCGCGAACGTCAGCTTCGCCTGCTTGCGGGTCTGGTCCATCGTCGAGAGCGCCGTGCGCGTCAACCCCTCGGCGTCGCCCGGGACGGCGAAGAGGCTGATCCCGTTCCCCGTCCGAGCGGCCACGAGCACGAGGTCGGCCGTGTGGCCGTCGATGACGTACGACTTCGTTCCATCGAGGATCCAGCCCTCTCCCGAGGGCGTCGCCATCATGGTGATGCGCTCGACCTCCCAGCGCCCGCTCTCCTCGGTGAAGGCGAGCGTTGCGATGGTCTCCCCGCTGGCGATGCCCGGCAGGTATTCGGACTTGGCAGCCTCGTCACCCGAGGTGAGCAGGGCGTTGGCGGCGAGGGCGACGGTCGAGAAATAGGGGGCGCACAAGAGCGACCGGCCCATCTCCTCGAGCACGACCACGAGCTCCACGTACCCGAAGCCCGCCCCGCCGTACTCCTCAGGGATCGTCAAGGCCTGCAGAGCGAGCTGGTTGGCCATCTGCGACCAGACGGCGGGGTCGTATCCCTCGGTCGTCTCCATGAGCCGGCGCACTTCGGTGCTCGGCGACTTGTCGTCGAGGAAGCGGCGCACGGCCTTGCGCAGCTCCTCCTGCTCCTCAGAGAATCCGAAGTTCACCACTGCCTCCCACGGCGCCCACGGTACGGCGGAACCTTAGTCTGGAGGGCGAGCGGCGGCGACAAGCCATGCGCACCGCCCAAGGAGGCCAGCGTGCACTACGAGGACAGCCAGGTCGAGATCTACAAGACCGTCGTCGGACCGATGGACAACAACGTCTACATCGTGCGCTGCAAGGAGACCGGGGACTCGATCCTCGTGGATGCCGCCAACGAGCACGAGCAGCTGCTCGAGCTGTGCAAGTCGCTCGGCGTCCGCCGGGTGCTCGAGACCCACGGCCACTGGGACCACATCCAGGCGGTCCCCCAGCTGCGCGACGCCGGCTACGACGTCGGCGTCACCGCCGCCGATGCCGCCATGCTCCCGTCCTACGACACGATCCTCGACGACGACTCGGTCATCACCGTCGGGCGGCTACGCCTGCGCACGATCCTCACTCCGGGACACACGCCGGGGTCCATGTGCTTCTCGATCGAGGGCTCCCCGGTGCTGCTCTCCGGCGACACCCTCTTCCCCGGAGGGCCCGGCAACACCAAGTTCGAGGGCGGCAGCTTCCCCACCATCATCGAGTCGATCGAGCGACGACTCTTCGCCGCCTTCCCGGTGGACACCATCGTCATGCCCGGGCACGGGAAGGACACGACGATCGGCGACGAGGCGCCTCACCTCGACGAGTGGGTTGCCCGCGGCTGGTAGGGGCGCTCTCACGAGGGGCGGACCGGGTGCGAGATCGTGAGATCGCAGATCCCAGGGTTTCTCCTACGGCCGTAGTGCAAATAGCGGAGGCGCACTAGGATGGCAGCGTGCCCGAAGTCGCGTCTGCACCCCTGCTCAAGATCGAGGACCTGCACGTTGCCGTGGACGATGCCGAGATCCTGCGCGGCGTGAGCCTGGAGGTCGCCTCCGGCGAGCTGCATGCCATCATGGGGCCGAACGGCTCCGGCAAGTCGACGCTCGCCAGCACCATCGCCGGCAACCCCGGCTACCAGGTCACCCAAGGCCGCATCCTCTTCCGGGGAGAGGACATCACCCTCTGGCCCGTCGACGTGCGTGCGAAGGCCGGCGTGTTCATGGCCTTCCAGTACCCCGAGGAGATCCCCGGCGTTCCCGTGAGCCAGTTCCTCCGGCAGGCGGTGTCGGCTCGGAAGGGGACCGAGCTGTCCGTGCTCGAGGTGCGCGTGGCCCTGACGGAGTGGATGCAGCGTCTTGAGATGGATGCGAGCTTCGCCTCGCGGTATCTGAACGAGGGTTTCTCCGGCGGTGAAAAGAAGCGCAACGAGATTCTCCAGATGGCGATGCTCGAGCCCCTCCTCGCCGTCCTCGACGAGACGGACTCGGGCCTCGACGTCGACGCCCTCCGGGTCGTCGCCCGGGGCGTCACGGAGGTGCGGCGCATCCAGCCTGAGCTCGGCATCGTCATCGTCACCCACTACCGGCGGATCCTGCAGGAGCTCACGCCGGACAGAGTGCACGTTTTCATCGACGGCACCATCGTCGACTCGGGCGGTCCCGAGCTCGCCGAGCGCCTCGACACCGAAGGTTACGAGAGGTGGCGCCCATGACCACGACGACAACAGCCCACGGCGTCCCTGCACGGGGCGGTGGAGCGGCTGCCGCCCCGGGGGACGAGCCCGCGGCCCCGCCGGGCTCGCGCACGGAGGGGGCGAGCCCTCAGCCGGCATCACCGCCTGCCGGGCCGCTCGACGTCGAGGCCGTCCGCAGCGACTTCCCCATCCTCCAGCAGGAGCGGGCGGGCCATCGTCTCGTCTACCTCGACTCAGCCTCCTCGTCGCAGCACCCCCGACAGGTGCTCGAGACGATGGATCGCTACTACCTGACGACGCACGCCAACGTGCACCGGGGCGTCTACGCCATCGCCGAGGAGGCCACCCGCGAGTACGAGGAGGCCCGGCATCACGTCGGGCGCTTCATCGGTGCCCCGAAGCCGGCCAGCGAGGTCGTCTTCACGAAGAACGCCACCGAAGCGCTCAACCTCGTCGCCAACTCCTACGGCCGGCGGCGGCTGCCCGACGGCAAGGCCGTCGTGCTGACCGAGATGGAGCACCACGCCAACCTCGTCCCCTGGTTGATGCTGGCGGAGGAACGGGGCGTCGAGCTGCGCTACCTCCCGATCACCGACGAGTTCCAGCTCGACTTGAGCGACCTCGACCGCCTGACCGACGGCGCCGGCATCGTGGCCGTGACGGCGATGTCGAACGTCCTCGGCACCTTGAACGACCTCGGGCCGATTGTGGAGGCGGCCCACGCCAACGGCGCCATCGTCGTCTGCGACGCCTCTCAGCTCGTCCCCCACCGCGCCGTCGACGTCGCCCGCCTCGGGGTCGATTTCTTCGCCTTCACCGGCCACAAGATGCTCGGGCCCACCGGTGTCGGAGTCCTCTGGGGCCGGGAGGAGCTGCTCGAGGACATGCCGCCCTTCCTCGGGGGAGGCGAGATGATCCGCGACGTCCGCCTCGACGGATTCACCCCGAACGAACTTCCCTGGAAGTTCGAGGCGGGCACGCAGCCGATCGCCGAGGCCATCGGTCTCGGGGCCGCCGTCTCTTACCTCGAGGCGGTCGGGATGGATCGCATCACTGAGCACGAGACCCAGCTCACGGCGTTCACGTTCGAGACGTTGCGGGCTGAGCACGGGGACGATGTGCGTTTCTTCGGGCCCGAGCCGGATCCGAGGCTGCGGGGGGGCGCCATCTCGATCGGCTACCGCAACATCCACTCCCACGATCTCGCCCAGATCCTCGACGCCGAAGGCATCTGCGTCCGGGCGGGCCATCACTGCGCCAAGCCGCTGATGAGGCACCTCGCCGTCCCCGCGACCGCGCGGGCGTCGCTCTACCTGTACAACGATGAGGAGGACGTGCGCGCTCTCAGCGCCGGACTCACCAAGGCGAAGGAGATGTTCGGCTGACGATGACCGGCCTGGAAGACCTCTACCGCGAGATCATCCTCGATCACTACCGCTCGCCCCGCAACCGCGGGGAGCTGGCCGTGCCGCCTGCCCATCGCGTGGAGGGATTCAACCCGCTCTGCGGCGACGAGGTCGTGGTCTACATGGAAGTCGAGGACGGCACCGTCACGGACCTGCGCATCAGCGGGCAGGGCTGCTCCATCAGCCAGTCGTCGGCCTCGATGATGTCGGCGGCCGTGAAGGGCAAGTCCACGGCCAAAGCACGTGAGCTCATCGACTCGTTCAAGGCCATGATGACGATCCACGAGTACGCCATCGGTGGCGACGGCGGAGATGAGGGCGACGGCGCCGACAGCGCCGCGGCCCTCTCCAGCCAGGATCTCGGTGAGCTCGCCGCCCTACAGGGAGTCGTGAAGTTCCCCGTACGCATCAAGTGCGCCACGCTGTCGTGGAACACCCTCCTGCAGGGGCTCGACGAGATCGAGGCGGGCGTCCCGAGCGAGGCTTGAGGCCGCCCCCGACGTGGCTTTCAGGGCGACGGCGGTGGCGGCGTCCTCGAAGCCCGAGTCCCGCCGCTGAGCACGACCCTGCCACCGCCACCGCGCTTGGCGCTGCCGAGTGCCCGGTCGGCCGCCTTGAGCAAGTCCTCGGTCACAGGAGAGGAGCTGACGGCCACTCCGATGCTGGCATCGATGCTCACCTCGCGCTCCAGTTCAGCGACGTGAAACGGTTCCTTCAGCGACTGCAGGATCCTCCGGGCGATCTCGAGTGCGTCGGCTTCGTTGACCTCGTTGCAGAGGACGGCGAATTCGTCCCCGCCGACCCGGCCGACGATGTCGATCTGGCGCACGCTGCCCTGGATGCGTTTGGCGACGGCGCGCAACAACCCGTCGCCGACCGAATGCCCGAACCTGTCGTTCACCGGCTTGAAGTGGTCGAGGTCGCAGTAGAGGACGGCGCCGCCGACTGACGACTCATCGAGGGCCGTGTAGAAGGTTCGGTGGTTCACGAGGCCGGTGAGCGAGTCAGATCGAGCCGCCTGATCGAGGCGCTCGGCCTGCTCCGTCCAGCGGAGCACGAGCTCGACCAGGCTTCGGGCGAGACCCATGCCGTAGGCGTGGATGGCCGGCGCCCGTGGCCCCTCGGACGTCCAGATGGTGATGGTCGCCGGCGAGTGGATCGGAGACCAATCGACCGGCTCCACCCAGTACGCCCCCAGGCCGAGCTCCTCTGCCAGCGCTCTTTGCTCGTCGCCCAGATCGGCCGCTGTCCCTTGGCGGGCGACGCCGTCGCGCCGACTCAGATCCCAGGGTGTGGCCAAGGCCGGATCTGCGCCGCCAAGCGAGTCGGGCAGTCCGGTGCTCGCCTGCTGCAGGCCACCGTCGTCGGTCCAGGAGATGGCCACGCTCGATCCGAAGGCCTGCCAGTCGATGCCGTCACAGACAAGGCGGAGGGCGTCGGCCCGCCGGGCGCCCGACACCATCTGGAGGAGGAGGTCCTCGAGGAACAGTTGATGTTCGGCGTTGCGAACCCAGAGCCCGATGAGTGGTTCGGCGCCGTCACTCACCATCGACCCGAGGACTTCAACGGGCACGAAGGAGTCGTCGGCACGCCGGATGCGGAACAGGCTCGTTCCCGGCGTCGATCCGACGATGGCCAGCTCGCTCAGCTGCAGGACGGCGCGCTCGGCATCGTCCGGGTGCAGCCAATCGAGGGCGTTGCGGCCGACGATCGCAGAGGGCTCCCAGCTCGTCACTTCTTTGGCCGTCTCGCTGGCGAACACGACGACGCCGTCGTTTCTCAGCGCCAGGTAGGCCATCTGGCCGGTGTGAATGAACGAACGCTCCAGAGCCTCAGCCGACCCGGAGCCGATGAAGGCGCTTCCCGTGTCCTCGCTCGTCACGCCTCTATCATCTCCGATCCCGGGCGCCAACCGCGGCTGGCCGGGCCGGAGGGCTTCGCCAACCCCTCAGCCGGCGGCTGCGGCCGTCCGGCTGGCGTGCTCGGCCACCTTGGCGGCCAGCCGGGCGGGCTGCTCGAGGGGGATCATGTGGCTGCAGTCGTCCCAGATCTCGAGCTCGGCGCCCGCGATCAGGCGGGCGTAGGCCTCCGAGGTCTGGAAGGGCACGAGCCCGTCGAGGCGGCCGGCGATCACGAACGTCGGCGCCGTCACGCGGCCGAGCCGGCGCGGCAGCTTCGGGTTGTGGAAGTACGGGTTCCAGGCGAGCTTTGCGGCCGCCGCCATCGACTCGAAGAAGGGCCGGATGAGCTCGAAGGGGATCTCGGCGCCCGCGCCCGCAAGGGTCACGGTGGCCATCTGGTGCATCATGGCCGCAACGGGGTGTGACTGGTCGGCGAAGGTCTCCTCCGCCAGCTCGTCGAAGCGTCGCCCGAAGAGCTCGCCCATCGGGTGGCCGGGCACGTAGATACCCGGGGCGCTCACGATCGTGAGGCTGCGGAGGGACTCCGGGTGGCGCCAGGCGATCTCCGCGGCCATCCAGCCGCCGAGCGAGAGGCCGACGACGTGGGGCACTCGCCCGCCGGTGAGCCCCAGCCGCTCGAAGACGTCGAGGCAGTGGTAGACGGCGTCCTCCATGTCGTCAATCTGCTCGAGCCCGCTCGAGCCGGCGAAACCGGGGAACATCGGCGCGTAGACGTCGAAGCTCTCCGCCAGCAGCCCGAGAAACGGCGCCACCGAGTCCGCACCCGTCTCGCCCCCGGACGAATGCAGGTAGACGACGGGATCGGCCCCGGCCCGCTCCAGCTGCTGGCTGCGGGTGAGCATGACCGGGCCGACGGCGGTCTCGAAGAAGCCGGTCTCGAGGGTGTCGAGTGCCGCCCTCATGCGACGGCTCCGCTGATGGCTCGCCGCTCGGTCCCGGGGAAGCGCTTTCGCAGCTTCGGCGCCACCTCGGCGGCGAAGAGCTCGAGGTTGCGGCGCGTGTCCTCGGGAGGAAGGGTGCCGAGCTGGAACAGCCCGAGGAGGTTCCCGACGCCGAGGCGCTCGACGTTCTCCGTGAGCTTCTCGAGCACGGTCTCGGGCGACCCCACGATGGCGTAGTGGCCCTCCACGACCTGCTCCCAGTTGTCAAGGAACTCGGCGAAGGTGTGCCCGCCCTTGATGATGTTCTCGAGGGAACGGACCGAGGTGTAGCCCGGAGGGGAGACGGAGATGCCGGGGAGGAGGCGTTTCACGAAGTACCAGAAGTGCTCTTCGTAGCGTTCTCGCGCCTCGGCGTCGGTCTCCGCCACGAAGATGGGGACGAGCCAGCCGAGCTGGAGCGGGTCGGCCTCGTAGCCCTCGTGCTCGCAGGCCTGTCGCATGAGGCGGAACATGCGCTCGAAGACCGAGATGTGGAAGTACGGGATGCCCATGTAGGCGTAGCGGTGCTTGGCGACGAACTCGAGCGTCTCGAGGGATCCCGCCCCTGGGATCCACACCTCCGGATGGGGCCGTTGCAGGGGGCGCGGCCAGGTGTTCACGTAACGGATGCGGTAGTGCTTGCCGATGAACTCGAACGGCCCCGGCTCGGTCCAGGCCTTGATGATGAGGTCGTGGGCTTCGGCGAAGCGGGAACGGGCTTCTGCCGGGTTGATGGAGAACGAGTAGTACTCCGGCCCGCCGCCGACCACCATGCCGGCAATGAGGCGGCCGCCAGAGATGCAGTCGATCATGGCGTACTCCTCTGCCACCCGCGTTGGCGGGTCGTAGAGGGGCAGGGCGTTTCCGACCACGGCGATGCGGCAGCTCGTGGTCTCGCGGGCGAGGATCGAGGCCATCAGGTTGGGCGACGGCATCAGGCCGTAGGCGTTCTGGTGGTGCTCGTTCACGCACACGCCGTCGAAACCCAACTCGTCGGCCAGTATGAGCTCGTCGAGGTAGCGGTTGTAGATCTCCATGCCGACGGCGGGATGGAAGAACTCGTTCGGGCACGTGATCCAGGCCGGTCCGTCGTAGTCCGGCGGAAGCCCCGGATAGGGCATCAGGTGAAAGCTGAAGAGTCGCATTCTGTGCCTCCTGCCCGCAGTTCCGGGCCGAGCCCAACCTTACTGACGGGCCCGTCAGTACGCCGGGGCAAGGGAGGGCGGTTTCTCGCTTCGGGCTTGGCCGAGAGGC
>DASPSK010000179.1:0-5372 GCA_035623975.1 Acidimicrobiales bacterium
GTCGATGACGAGCAGGCTCGGGTTCGAGAGGAAGCGGATCGTCTGCGCCCAGCGGCCCTCGATGGCAGAGCGGTGGCAGCGCGCCACGAGATCGGCCGCCGTTGTGTAGTAGGTGCGGTAGCCCTGATCGATCGCCTCCCAGGCGAGGGCGACCGCCAGCATCGTCTTTCCGACGCCGGGTGGGCCGATGAACAGCACGTTGGTGGCGTCCTCGACGAAGCGCAGCGTGGCGAGCTCTCTGACGAGCTTCTCGTCGACGCCCCGCTGGGCGGAGAAGTCGAAATCGCCCATCCGCCACGGCGCCGGCAGGCAGGCGAAGCGGGCGAGGCTCTGGGAGCGTCGCAGATCGGCGGCCTGCACCTCGAGCGACAGCAGCTCCTCCAAGACGGCTGTGACCGAGAGCTTCTCGGTCCGCGCCCGGTCGAGCAGCGGGGCGAGGGACTCAGCCGCCGCCGTCATCTTGAGGGCTGCGAGATGACTGCGGAGCGACTGGTAGATCTCGGCCTCGCTCATCGCTCCGCCGCCTCGTTGTGCTCGAACAGCTCCGCCATCGCCTGCAGGTCGACGGTCGGCTCACGGCCCATCTCGCCACGCAGCCGTGCCGCCTCGGCGAGAGCGGCCTTCGACGGCGGCCGGTTCTCCTTCTTGTCGCAGGGCCGCCGCATCGTGAAGCTCGACAGCACGACCCGGGAGAGCTCGTCGCGCTGCTCGGGGCTGCGCACGGTGGCGCCAGCACCAGCCGGAGCGAGGCGGTGGGAGACGAGGAGGAGACCCGAGCGGGCATGCACCTCGACCGTCCCGCTGCCGAGGCGGTGACGTACGAGCAGCTCGGAGCCGGCAAGTCCGGTCGGTACGGCGTAGAAGTTGCCCCGGAAGGTGACGACGGCGTTGTCTCGCACGGTGCGCTCCTCCTCGATCACCGCCGGGTAGCAGGCGGCCGGCAGGGCTCCGAGCGGCTCGGTCTCTGCCACCTCTCCGACGGTGGGCCAGCGGGGGTGATCACCGAGGGGGGCAAGGGCATCCTCATCGAGGACCTTCCCCGGTGGCCGCGACCTCCCGTCGCCCTGCGTGGCACAGAAACGGTCGAGGCTCACCTGTGCCTCCTCGGGCGTCTCGGCCGAGAGCGTCCGCCACCAGCGCCCGGAGACGAAGCGGACCGAGGACTCGACGGCTCCCTTCCGGTTCCCCCGCCGCGGCGGACAGACGAGCACTTTCGCCCCGTAATGCTTGGCAACAGGGGCGAAGCTCGCCTGGATGTCGCTCGCCTTGTGGTCCCACACCGTCGCCATGCGGTCGTAGCGCCACTCCCTCGCCGTGCCGCCGAGCTTTCGCAGCACGAGGTCGGTCGCCTCGATGAGGTGGGGCAGATCCATGCGGGAACAGAGCTGGGCTCGGATCCGGCTGGAGTGGGAGAGGGTGCCAAGAAGGACGTAGGCCGTGGCCCGCCACGGGCTCTTCCGCCGTTCCATCCAGTCCCACTGAATTTCGGCGCCCGCCGGGTGCTCGATGTCGGCGTACTCCCGCCCCTTCACGCCCTCGCACGCCTCGCAGTGCGGCCGCAGTCCCCGGCTGCGAACCTGGCGGACGAAGTGCGGGTAGCTGCACGCGTAGCCGAGCTCGCGCACCTCGTCGTGAAGGGCGCTCGCCCAGACGTGCGGGTCGTCGGCGAACCGGAGCGTCAGGTAGGTGACGAACCGCTCGAGCGGATCCGGCACCGCCCGCCTCCGCTCGCCGGCGACCACCTTGCCCTCGATGTAGCCCTTCACCGTCCGGCGATCGCAGCCGAGATGGCGGGCGATCGCCGAGTACGTCCAACCCCTCTTCCGTAATGCTGTTGCTTCCACGTCTTCTCCCCGTGTGAACATGGGTCCCGGGCTTCCTTCTCCTGGACGATGTGGTCATCTCCAGTGTCAGAAGGAGCCCCGCCCAATTGGTGGACCTTCTTCGTCAAGTCGGTCCCGGCCACGGGGGTCTGCGGGTCTACTGCCTGTACATCTTCAGTGATCGACTCTGTACAGAGCTACGTGATCGTGAGCAACAGGGCGCGGCGGGCCGCCATGGGTCTTCCGCGCCGGCGGCGGCGCCGCCGTCACCGTGACGACGAGTCCTCGCCTCCGAAGGCCCCGCCCGACGAGCACCCCTGCGAGCCGGGATAGAGCTCACAGGGAGCGCCCAGGCGCCATCTCGATCGGTATCGCCCCGACCCCTCACCTCATGCGCCCCCGCTCGGCACAGGCTGTGGCGCCGATCTCCGACGACGGTGCCGGTGACACATCCCCGTGCTTCAATGACCGCCGAAAGGCGCCGTCGGGGAACTTCGGTGAACCCGGAGGCGAAGTTCGGTGAAGATCTTAGTGTGAGATGTTCACAAAAGGGACTGAGCAGCCCGGACGCCCCGTGATCGTCGGGTCGCCCACGCCCTAAGCGCTCGCTACCCACAGCACCGGGGGCTCGAGAGAGATTCAGCGCTCCCAGCGGGGATCGGCTTCGACGGCCTCGAGCCCGATGGCCTCGAGCCGCCTCAGCAGCTCCCGGAAGCGACGGTCACGGTCGACGAGGCGGCCGTAGTCCTGGGCCTGCTCGCTGCTCAGCCATCGGCCGACGGTCTTGTTCGCCACCTTCCGCGTCCAGTGGAAGTACGGGCCATGGCGGCGCGGCGGGTCGGCATGGCAAGCGCAGTTCGCCCTCCCACAGCGAGTGAGCCGCTCGGCGATGGTGCCTGGCAGGGTCGGCCCCGAGCGGGCCAAAGCGGCGAGCTCGTGGGCGATGGTCCCGAGCTCTTGTCGCTGGTCGGTCGTGAGCCGCATGACTGCACCTTTACCTGTGGCATCCACCAGTATCGCCTTATCCTATGGTAGATATACCATATGACTCCGGACGAGGGGGAGGTCGTCCAGGTGATCGAGCGGTTCTTCCCCCGTTCTGTCTCCGAGGCGGCCGCACGCTTCGCCAAGGAGATGGTCGCCGCCGCCCGGCCCGAGACGCCGACGCGGGCCAAGGCCTTTCTCTTCGCAGCCTCCCGCCTCGGCGCCTTCGGCGAGCAGGTGGGCCTCGAGCTCATCGGCGGCGTGCTGCTCCAGCCGCCGGTGATCGAGCGCTGCTGTCAGGTGACGATGATGTCGGCTCCGACACGGCGCACGCTGCGGAGCAACCTGCGGGCCCTCGCCCGGCAGGTACTGGCGGCTCATGCCTCCCCCCCGGTGCTCCCCCGCGAGCGGGCGAAGGCCCCCTATCAAGCAGCCGAGATCGCCGCCTACCTCGCCCTCTGCGACGCCCAGCCGACGCCGCTTCGCCGGGCGAGGGCCAGTGCCCTTATCTGCCTCGGCGCCGGTGCCGGGCTCATCGGCGGAGAGCTGCGGCATGTGCGGGGATCAGACGTCGCCTGTCGCTCGGGCGGGGTGCTCGTCTCGGTCGGGGGGCGCAGGCCCCGGGCCGTGCCCGTGCTCGCCCGCTACCACGACCGCCTCCTGTCGGCCGCCGCCTTCTTCTCTGCCGCCTACCTCGTCTCGGGCACGAACCCCAACAGCCACAACGTGACGAACCCGCTCATCACGTCCCTCTCCGGCGGAGAGGACCTCGCCCGACTCGAAATGGGACGGCTGCGCTCGACCTGGCTGTGCGAGGTGGCAGCCGCCATCGGCCTCAAGGCCTTCATGGACGCCGCCGGCGTCACCTGCACCCAGCGCCTCGGCGACCTCGTCGCCCACCTCGATGCGGCATCTGAAAAGGAGGCGGTCGCCCTGCTCGGAGCACGCAGCTGAGCCGCAGGAGGCGGAGAGAGGCCTTCGAGGCCATCCTCACGCGCTCGGGGGTGGCCGATGCTCTCGCCTCCTTCATGCCGACGGGCGGCCGGGAGGGTCAGCTCTCGCCGCTGGCCGTCCTTCTCGGCATGCTCTGTGCCATCGATGCCGGCCGTCCCGCCCACCTCGTGGCTGGCTGGGAGGCCCTGTGCGACCTGGAGGTGGCCGACGGGCTGCGCCTCGGCGTGCTGCGCCCTCACGACGGCTCCCTGAGGGCGCCGAGCTACCGCCAGTTCTCCTCCACCCACCAGGTGATGACGCGGGCGATCGACCCCTCGCCCGTGCCGTCGTTCAAAGGCGTGGCAGACGACGACCGCGCCGAGCACCTCCGAGGGGTGCGGGCCGGTGTCGACCCGGAGGCGGCGGGCGCCCGCCTCAGCCGGGTCCTCGACACCCTCGTCGAGGCCTCGGTGCCCGAGGCCTACAAAGCCGCCTCCTCCTCGCTCGCCATTGACTGGACCGACCACGAGACCTGGAGCCGGCCGAGACCCAAAGACGACCCCCAGCCGGCCAACGACCCCGACGCCTCCTGGGGGCACGCCAAGGGCAACGCACCGGGGGCGGTCGACCATCTCTTCTACGGCTTCTACGGCCAGGTGGCCACGATGGTGGCCGACGAAGGGGGACCTTCTGTCCCTGAGCTCGTGCGGCGAAGCGCCTTCGAGGCCCCGAGGACGGATCCGGCAGCCCTCATGGCAAGGACCCTCGGGCGCGCCTTCGAGGAGGGCGTCGCTCCCGGCGACGTGCTCTCTGACTGCGGCTACTCCAATCGCGACCCGCTGAGCTTCGCCCTCCCGCTCCGGCGACGAGGCGCCGAGCTCGTCATGGACCTGCATCCGAACGACCGTGGCCCAAAGGGCACCTTCGGCGGCGCCGTCGTGGCCAATGGGAACCTCTACTGTCCTTCCACGCCGAGGGCCCTTCTCGAGCTCGGTCCACTTGCCAAAGGGGCGGGCGAGGCCGCCACGGCCGCCCATGACGCCCGCGCCAAAGAGCTCTCCCGCTACAAGCTGGGCCGGATCTCGCGCGACGACGATGGCGGTTCCCACCGGGTTATGTGCCCGGCGGCCATGGGGAAGCTCCGCTGCCCGCTGCGAGCCGCCTCGATGGCACTCGACTTCTCCTACCCCGAAGTGCTCTGTCCACCGGGGCACCCGCCGACCTGCTGTGTTCAGCAGACGATCACGGTTCCCGAGAAGGTCCTCGCCAAGACCGCACAAAAACACGATTACCCCTCGGCCACCCACCGCCGCTCCTACAACCGTCGCACCGGCTCAGAGCGCACCTTCGCCTGGCTGCAGGATCCGGCGACGATCGGGATGCGCAGGGGCTGGTGCCGTCTCATGGGCCGTTCGAAGAACGCCCTCATGTACAACCTCGGCGTCGTCGTGAGAAACGTGCGCATCGTCGAGTCCTTCGAGCGTCACATGGCCGACAGGGCGCGGCGGGCCGCCATGGGTCTTCCGCGCCGGCGGCGGCGCCGCCGTCACCGTGACGACGAGTCCTCGCCTCCGAAGGCCCCGCCCGACGAGCACCCCTGCGAGCCGGGATAGAGCTCACAGGGAGCGCCCA
>DASPSK010000284.1:0-3632 GCA_035623975.1 Acidimicrobiales bacterium
TCAAGGGATAGCGGTCCTTCATGGTCGGTCGCACCGGTGCGACGAGAGGGCCGAGGCCGGCGGCTCGGGCCATGGCGGCCATCGCTTGCAGCACAAGACTGCTGAGACCGCGGCCCTGACAGTCCCCGGCGACCTCTGCCGCGAGCGCCGAAACGGCGTTCGGCTCTCCCGTCTCGCCGACAGCCTGCAGACCAAGGGCGTCGATTCCCGCCGGCAGATCGGCGAGCGTGCCGTCCCAGCGAAAGGGGATCGTCCGTCCTCGAGCGATCACCCGTCCAGTGGCGGGCTCGAGGAACAGCGCCTGGAGATGCGCAAAACGTGGGAAGAGTGCACCAAAGTAGGCCGGCGTGTGGTTGCCGTGCAGGTTGTATTCCGGCCAGACCTCGCTGAACAGCGGTCGTGCCTGCTCCCACAGGTCGGGCCGCTCTGCCGCCGTGTAGACCTTGACGCCTGCGTCAGCGGGTATGAAGTCGCAGTCCATATCGAGATGGTGGCAGACGTATGCTCGCCGGTGCCGGTACCGATGTGGTACGAGGACAGTGCAAGGCTGCGACCGGCGCTACAGCCGTCGGCTACTCACTTCCGTACTCGGCGTCGGTCACGTGTGGCCCCCAGTGCGGAGCGCCCTCTGTGATCGACAGGTGCGTGAGGAAGTGCTCGGGGGTGGCGCCATGCCAGTGCTCCTCTCGGTCGGGCGTGTAGATGACGTCTCCGGGGTGGACCTCGAGGGTCTCCCCGCCGCGGGACTGGACGAGGCCGCGGCCTTCGGTGACGTAGAGGGTCTGGCCTCCTTCGTGAGAATGCCAAGCAGTGCGCGCTCCTGGTGTGAAGTGCACTGCGCCGATGCTGAGCTTGGAGGGTGGCTCGCCTTGGGTGATCGGATCGATCCACACCTCTCCGGTGAACCACTCGGCCGGGCCTTTGCCGCTCGGTCGCTTCGGTCGTAGTTCCATGTCTCTCCTTTCGCTGTTCGGGCTGCAGGAAAAGCCTCGGCGATCCCGGGGCCCAGCGGTCAGCTCATCAACCGCAGTCAGGGACGCCCCGGCTGCTCCCTCTTCCGGGAGTCCGGGCCGCGTGAATGTCCGCCTACCGAGGAGCGAGCTCGCCGTAGAAGTACGAAGCGGTCACCCCACCGTCCATGAGGAAGTCGCTGCCGGTGATGAAAGCACCCTCGGCGCCCATGAGGAGCGCCCCGACTGTGCCGACTTCGTCAGGCGTGCCGGCGCGACCCACCGGCGCCAGCTCGACCATCCGGCGATATCCCTCGCCGCGAGGGCCGGACAGCTCGTCCTTGGCGAGGGGCGTGATGATGATGCCCGGGCTGATGGTGTTGACGCGCGCTCCACGCTTTCCCCACCGTACGGCCTCGGCCATGACCCGCAGAGAGTTCGCACGCTTGGCCAGCTGATAGGCCTGCAGCGTGTCGGTGACTCGGTCGACCTGCACGATCGGGAGCTTCAACAAGTCGTCCGCCGGGGTGGTGGCGAGGGTGGCATCCTCTTCGGCGCTGAGCGCCCCGAGGCGGTGTCCCGACTGAGAGGAGATGACGACGCCGGCGCCGCCCTTTGCGATGACGTTGCCGAACTCTTCGAGCACGAGGGCCGTCCCGTACAGGTCGACGGCGAGGATCGTTTCTACCGAGGCTTGGCTGGGCGAAACCCCGGCGGCGTGAATGACGCCCGTCACCTCACCGCGGGCGGCGACCGTCTCGACGAGGGCGTGCACCGAGTCACGCGAGGAGACATCGACGGTCGCCGTGCTGACCTCGAACCCGGCATTGGCGAAGACCTCAGCTGCCGCCTCGGCGTTCTCCTGGCGCAGGTCGGCTAGCACGACATGCTTGCCGGCGCCGATCCGCCTGGCGATGGCTTGGCCGATCTGGCCCGCTCCGATGACGACGATGACTTCGCTCATGGTGTGCTCCCTTCGCTCGTGAGGTTTGGGACTGCTGGTCGGGCTCGGTCTTGCCATCGCGGGCATTCGTCCCCGCGCTCAGCCCTCGTGTGCCGGCACGAGGCGAACGGTGACGAGATGGGCGTCGGGACCGGTGACGTGGCCGACGATGGATGGGCCGTAGCGGTCGTACTTGGCGTGATAGGCGGCATCGATGGCCGTCTGCACGTCCGGACGGGCGGAGGCGAAGGTGACGGCGGCTGCGACGCCGCCGGCACGGATCTCGCCGTTGCCACTCGCGAGTGCGGACCGGTGCCAGGGACGGTCGGGTCCGCCCGCCGAGCGGACGTACAGGTCTCCCTCCGCCCGCACGACCCACATCGTCGTGAACGGCCCCAGCGACCCGTCGCTGCGACGGGATGCGAGCCGGAGCTCTTCTGCCCTGCCGATGCGAGCGAGCTGGTCGTCGGTCCAGGTCATTTTCCGATCGAGCCCACCCTGATGAGTGACTTGATCGCACGGCGCTCGTCCATGGCCGCGTAGGCGTCGGCGATGTGGTCGAGGTCGGTCTCGTAGTCGAAGACCTTCCCCGGGTGGATCGATCCCGAGAGCACGTCGGCGAGGAGCTCCGGGATGTAGATGCGGGCCGGGGCGGGTCCGCCCTTCCAGCCGATGTTGCGGAAGAAGGTGTCGACGAAGGGCGCCTCGCCGTGCGGGACGCCGACAATGCCGACGGTGGAGCCGGGTCGGGCGATCGCTCCCGCCGTCGCCATCGACTGGGCGGTGCCGACGCACTCCAAGGCGGCGTCTGCTCCGATACCCGCGGTGAGGGCCAAGACCGCCTCGTTGGCGGCCTCACCTCGCTTTTCGACGATCTCGGTCGCCCCGAACTCGAGGGCAAGCTTTTGGCGGTCCGGGTTGCGGCTGAGGGCGATCACTCGCTCGGCGCCGAGGCGCCTGGAGGCGAGGACGGCGCAGAGCCCGACGGCTCCGTCGCCGACGATGGCCACGGTGTCGCCTGGCTTGACGCCGGCGCTGACGGCGGCGTGGTGGCCGGTCGCCATGACGTCGGACAACGAGAGGAGCGACTTCAACGTCTCCTCGGAGTGGCCCGAGCCCGGCACCGGGACCAAGGTGCTTCCGGCGAGCGGGACGCGGACGGCCTCGCCCTGGCCGCCGTCGATCTCACCGTTTCCGAAGCTGCCGCCGCGCAGGCAGCTGAGCGTTGAGCCATTCAAGCAGTGCGGGCAGGACATGTCGCTGAAGATGAACGGTGCGATCACGAGATCGCCAACGGTGACTCCCGCGACCTCGTCGCCGATCTCATCGACGATCCCGATGAACTCGTGGCCGATCGAGCCAACCGGATGGGGCGACTCCCCTCGCCAGTACCAGAGGTCAGAACCGCAGACGCAGGCGAGCACCACACGGAGGACGGCGTCGGTCGGCTCCAAGATGACCGGGTCGGGCCGATCGGCCACTTCGACCGAACCCGGACCGTTGAACACAGCTGCGCGCATCGGCGGCGACTCCTTTGCATCAGCGGACTGAGGTCCTTACCAGACTCAGGTAACCAGCTTTTGCTGCCGCGAGGGAGACCTAGTGGTCCGTCGCTGAAATAGTCTGGCAGGCTATGCTGCCATGATGACGACGGTGGTAGCACCCCCACTTCCCATGTCCGAGTCGCAGCGCAGCGGCCTCGAGCACATGGCGCGCTCGCACTCGCTCCCGCACCGCAA
>DASPSK010000285.1:0-4650 GCA_035623975.1 Acidimicrobiales bacterium
TTGCGGTGCGGGAGCGAGTGCGAGCGCGCCATGTGCTCGAGGCCGCTGCGCTGCGACTCGGACATGGGAAGTGGGGGTGCTACCACCGTCGTCATCATGGCAGCATAGCCTGCCAGA
The DNA here is from genome assembly GCA_035623975.1 of Acidimicrobiales bacterium. Lineage (GTDB taxonomy): Bacteria > Actinomycetota > Acidimicrobiia > Acidimicrobiales > Bog-793 > JAKACA01. Next base: position 118 of record DASPSK010000285.1, read on the forward strand.
CTATTTCAGCGACGGACCACTAGGCACACGGAAGGGGGCGCCGTGGACTGCTCAGGCCGATCTGAGTGCCTACGGCGACCGTGCGGGCCCGCTGCCGGTCAACCTGGGCACACGGAAGGGGCCGCCGTGGGCTGCTCCGGCCGATCTGAGTGCCTACGGCGACCGTGCGGGCCCGCTGCCGCCATGCGTGCCGCAGCATCGTAGACAGCGCTCCCGGTCCTCCAGAGCCAAGCTGAGTGACACAACCTTCACGTATCCTCGGATCATGGCCATCACCGAGCAGGAGAGCGAGCTCAGCGCTCGAGCGCTCGAGTGGGCTTCCACAATGGACGGCGTCCGCGCCCCCTCTGAGGGCGTGCGCAGGGCCCATGATCAAGCGCCTCCGGCGGGGGTTTTCGCGGTCTTCGACCGCTGCGAACGGGAGGAGGCCGAGGCCGCCTGGCTCGCCCCAGGGGGGACGCAGGCCCGCGGGGCAGGGCGGCGGGCGACGGAGGAAGAGCCCGACGAGGTCCGGACGTGCTTCGAGCGTGATCGGGACCGCATTCTGCACTCGGCGGCGTTTCGCCGCCTGGCCGGCAAGACGCAGGTGTTCGTCTTCCCTGCGGACCACCAGCGCACCCGGCTCACCCACGCGCTCGAAGTCGCCCAGGTGGCAACGGCGATCGCGAGAGCGAGCCGCCTGAACGTCGCTCTGTGCGAGGCCATCGCCCTCGGTCACGATTGCGGCCACGGTCCAGGCGGCCACGCCAGCGAAGATGCGCTGTCGCCGTTTCTCGCGGGCGGCTTCGATCACGCCGTGTGGGGGGCCGACGTCACCTTCGCGCCCCTCAATCTCTGCGCGGAGACGCTGGACGGGATCCGGAATCACTCCTGGTCGAGGCCGGCTCCTTCGACTCCCGAAGGCGAGGTGGTGGCATTGGCCGACCGGATCGCCTACACCGCCCACGACTTGGAGGATGCCGCGCACGCCGGCATTGTCGATCTGGCGGAGTTGCCGGCAGAGATCGTTGAGCGGTGCGGGCGCACGCGCAGCGCCCAACTACGAGCGTTCGTGCGTGATGTCGTCGAGGTGTCGTCCGCCACGGGCCAGGTGGCGCTGAGCGAGTCGATGGGCGAGACCCTGGCGGCGCTGCGGCGCTTCGATTACGAGCGCATCTATTTGCGCCCGGCCTCGACCGAGCAGTCAAAGCGGGTGGTCGACATGCTCCGCTGCCTCGTGGAGCACTACGCCGCCCACCCGGCCGAGATGCCAGCTGACCACAGCCTCGCCGAGACGACGGTCGAGGGCCGCTCCGCCCTCGCGCTTCGGCTGGCGGTCGGCTACGTGGCCGGCATGACCGACAGATTCGCGTGCGTGCAGGCAGTTGCCCGCCTGGGATGGACGGCGGATCGGTTGCCGCGCGGGTTCGATTCCGGCTGACATGGCCCGACACGGCTGACGTGGCCTGAGCGACCCGGCTCCGCCCTACGATGGCGCCCACGGCGACCGGATGACCCGATCGCATCGAGGCGACCTCGGTTCTGCCCGCTCCGGTGGTCGCACGGCGACGGTCGGATCGGCTGACCGCAGACAGTCAAAGGAGCATGGCGTGGACGTTCGCATCGGGATCATCCAGTCTCCCAGAGAGATCGACATCGACTTGCCCGAAGGAACGGACCGTGAACAGCTCCTCGCCGATGTCGGGCGGGTGCTCGAGGACCCTGCTGCGGTGCTCTGGTTGTCCGACAAGCGAGGCCGGCGCGTGGCCGTGCCGTCCACCCGGATCGCCTACGTGGAGGTCGGAGCGGCCAGCGACGATCGCCGGGTCGGCTTTGGAGCGCCTCGGGAGTGAGCAGGCGTGAGCGTCGGAGTGCCCGTCGCCGCCGCCGAGCCGGACTGCTGGTATCGAGCCGGACGTGACGGACCTGCTGGGACGGCGACTGTTGTTCGTCACAGGCAAAGGCGGGGTTGGCAAGACGACGGTGGCGGCTGCCCTCGGCCTGCTCGCGAGTGAGCAGGGGCTTCGCACCCTCGTCTGCGAGGTGGAGCCGAAGGGCGATCTCAGCTTCGCCTACGAGTGCGGCCCGACGCCCTTCCAGGGCCGCCAAGTTGCACGAAACCTCACGGCCATGTCGATGGACACCGAGGCCTCCCTGCGCGAGTACCTCCACCACGTTGCCAGGGTTCCCGTCGTCGGACGGATCGGGCCGGTCGCCAGGGCCTTCGACTTCGTCGCCACCGCCGCTCCCGGGATTCGGGAGATCCTCACGATCGGCAAGCTCTGCTACGAGGTGCGTGAGAACCACTATGACCTCGTCGTCGTGGACGCGGCCGCCACCGGTAACGTCGTCGGCCAGCTGGCCGCCCCGACGGGTATCAACGAGCTCGTCCGCGTCGGTCTCGTGCGGAACCAGACCGATTGGATGCTCGAGATCCTGCGAAGCCCGCAGCAGACGGGCGTGGTGCTTGTGACCACTCCGGAGGAGATGCCCGTCAGCGAGGCCATCGACCTCGCCGGGCGACTGTCCGACGAGACACCCGTCCACCTCGCCTGTGTCATCGCCAACCGGGTGCTGCCCGAGCTGTTCGGGCGCGCCGAAGAGCAGGTCTTCGATCGCCTCTCCGCCGCCCCCGGAATCGACTGGCTGGCCGGCCAGCTGTCGGCCCCGCCGCCCGACGTGGCGTCCGTGCTCGCCGCCGCCCGCCTGGCCGTCACGATCCGCCGAGACGGCTCGGCGCATCTCGACCGGCTTCGGCTCGCGATCGGGGCCGACGCACCCCTGATGTACGTCCCCTACCTGTTCTCTCGCGCCCACGGCATCCGAGCCATCCGCCAGGTGGCGCAGTCGCTCGGCGAGGAGCTCTGATGGCGCCGCCGCCGCGGCCGCCGCAAGCTGCCGCCAACCGCCAACGACAGGTCGAGCAGCTCCTGGCGGCCAAAGAGGTCGTAGTTGCCTGCGGCCCGGGCGGTGTCGGCAAGACGACCTCAGCCGCCGCCCTCGCCGCCACCGCCGCCGCCCGGGTCGGCGGGCGCGTGCTCGTGGTGACGGTCGACCCGGCGCGCCGCCTGGCGGACGCCCTCGGACTCGCTGGTCTGGGCAATGCCGCGACTCGCGTGCCTGCTGCCGCCTTCGCGGAAGCGGGTGTGACTCCCAAGGGCGAGTTGTACGCCGCCATGGTCGACATGTCCGAGTCGTGGGACGCCCTCGTGAAGCGGCACGCCCCGGATGCGAGGACCGCTCGCCAGATCCTCGCGAACCCCCTTTACCAGAACATCACGGGACGCTTCGCGCAGGGTCACGACTACATCGCCATGGAGCGCCTCTACGAGCTGCACGAGGAGGGCAACTATGACCTCCTCGTCGTGGACACACCGCCGTCGAGAAACGCCCTCGACCTCCTCGACGCCCCCTCCCGCATGACGGACTTCTTCTCGTCCCGGCTGCTGCGCTGGCTGACCGTCCCGTATCGCTCGCGGCTCGTGAACCTCGCCTCCCGCCCCTTCTACCAGGTGGCCGATCGTGTCCTCGGCAGCCAGCTGCTGCAGGACCTGGCGGATTTCTTCATCTTGTTCCAGACGATGCGGGACGGCTTCGTCGCCCGTGCCGAAGCCGTGAATCGGCTCCTCAGCGACGTGCGCACGACGTTCCTGCTCGTGACGACCCTCGAAGCCGTGCCGGCACGGGATGCCCAGGAGATGGCGCAAGCCCTCGCCAGCCGACACCTGCACCTCGGCCTCCTCGTGTGCAACAAGGTGCTGCCGCCCTCTCTTTCCGACCCCGCGACCGCCAGGGTCGCCGACACCCTCCGAAACGAGGCTGAGAACTTGGCGTCCGACCTTCCTGGCCAGCTGCTCGACGGCGAGCCACCCGAGCTCGTCGGGTCGGTGCTGAGCGAGGTCGCTCAGAGCTTCTCGAATTTCCGTCTCGTCGCCAACCGGGAGGCGGAGCTGCTGACCGAGCTCGCCGCTGCTCACGACGTCACGGCCACCGTCGGTTACCTGCCCGGGAGCATCACGGATCTGGCCGGCTTACTCCGCGTGGGTGCGAGTCTCTGGGGCGACGCCGAGCAGACGGCCCAGACGGCCCAGACGGCCCAGGCGGCGCAGGCGCATCAGGCGCCTCAGGCGCCGGCACCGCCCCCCCCGGCGGTCCCCGCCTCACAGCCGGCATCCCCGCCGGCGCCGGCTCGCACCGGGCGCTCGGCGAGGGGCACGGGCAGCGGGGCGCCCTCCTCCACGCCCGCCAGAACCTCCGGCGTCCCGGCGCGGCCGGGCCGGGAGGCCACGGCGGGCTCGGCCGGGAGGCGCAGTGCCGCCAAGGCGGGAAACTCGGCCCGCAACACAGGTGGCGCGGCTACCTCCGAGAACGACGGCGACGACAAGGAGCCCTGATGGACATCGTCAACCCGCACATCGAGGCGTACGCCACGGCGCACTCCTCGGCGGTGACCGCCAACCTCGAGGAGGTGGCGGCGCGCACGAGAGCAGAGCACGAGGACGCTCAGATGATGGTCGGGAGGTTGGAGGGGGCCTTTCTCGAGATGCTCGTCCA
>DASPSK010000180.1:0-13259 GCA_035623975.1 Acidimicrobiales bacterium
CCAAGCTCTCGGCCGGCTGGGTGGCCGGGCGCGAGGAGGCGAACGCCGCCATGATGATCCGCACGGCTCCGTCGGGCGCCATGGTCTTCTCCGCCGGCACGACCGACTGGCCGCTGGCGTTGGCGGACGAACACATCAGTCGGATCACCGCCAACGTTGTCGGGCACCTTTCGAAACGGCCCCTTCGCATCCACGGCCCGGTCTGCCCCGAGGACGAGTACGTCGGTGAGGGGGCCGCCGTGGGCGCCGGCCAAGACGTCATGTGGTACGTCGACGGTGATCAGGCAACCAGCGTCGGGCTCACCGCCCTCGAATGGTCGACCGCCGGAGGCGAGGGCGAGCCGGGCGACGACACCAGGTGCATCGTGACCCGGTCGAGCGAGGACGCAGGCTGGATCACGGTCACGGCGGAGGCACGCGACAGGAGCGGCCACGGCTACTTCGGCAGCCAGACCGTCCGTGTGCTGCCGACGGAGGAGTACCTCAGGCGCCGGATCGTCCGTGTGCTCGGTGCCATGGCCTTTCCCGACGAGCAGGGTGGCGCCCTCGTCGATCAGCACGCCTCCGAGGCGACGCTGTCCGAGCGCGTGATTCCCGTGCGGCTCGCCTGGGTCCGGCGCCACACCAAGACGCTCGAGCGGCTGATGGCGGAACTCGAGGCGAGCTGGACGGCTTCAGGGCGCATGGCTGAGGGAGCGCTTGGCGACGAGGATCGGTGAGCACCCTGCGCAGCGCACGGCCACATCGAGCACGCCGGCGGCACGGAGAGCATTCGGGGCAGAAAGGATCAATGATGGGGTGATGGAGACTGCGATGGAGATCGGAGAGGCTTTCGTCGGCGAGGGTGTCAACGCCGCCCACGTGAACACCGTGCTGGGCGATCGGTCCGGGCCCGTCGGGGCCGCCTGGGCCACCGGCCTGGCCGGACCGAGCATGGGACACGCCGCCTTCGTCGTCGTGGGCCAACCCGGCATCGCCGCCGTGCCGCCCACGCTGTTCGTGAACAAGTCCCCGATCGCAAACCCCGACCATGGCCGGCTCACGTGGGGCCCGGCTCAAGCCGGCGTCGCCAAGGGAATCGCCCTCGCACACGAGGAGGGAGTGCTCGACGCCGCCAGCGTGAGCGAGCTCGTCCTCATCGCCGCCGTCTGGGTCAACCCGAGTGCGGCCGACGCCCAGGCAGTCTTCGCCAACAACACCGAGGCGACGCTGCAGGCGCTCCGCAACGGGCGCGAGGGACGGCCGCGGGCGGCCGATGCCATCGCCGCCGGGCTGTCACCCTGGAACGCGTTCTTCCAACCCTGAGCCGGCTCCGCCGGGGAGGGATCACAGGCTGTCGAGGAACGTGACGATGGCCTGACGGAACTCGCTTTGCACGACGGCGGAGAGGTGATCGCCCGGCACCGACTCGGACCGCGCCCCGGGGATGAGTCCGGCGAGCGCCTCGGGCGGACCGGCCAGGGTGTCGCTCACACCGTTCACGACCAGTGCCGGCACGGCGATCCTGCCGAGATCCTCCGGGCCGGGAACGGGGCGGCCGGCTCGCTGCACAGCGGCGAGAGCGAGACGGTCCGCGCCGGTGGCGTCGGCGAACTTCCGGAACGCCCGCGCCATCGGGCTCTCGATCGTCGCCGGGTCGCTCGTTTCGAGCGCCGCGGCGATCTCGCGGGATTGCTCCGGGCGCCACCGGCGCATCTGCCCGAGGCCGGCTCCGCCGAGAACGACCGAGTGCAGGCGGGGTTCGACGGCCGCCAGGCGCATCGCCACGAAGGCTCCCATGGAGTAGCCGACGAAGTCGACCCACTCGAGACCGAGGAGGTCGAGCAACGATCGGACGTCGTCCGCCATGGCGCCGTTGGCGTACGCCGCCGGGTCGTGCGGCTTGCCGGACTCGCCGTGGCCCCGCGCGTCGACGAGCACGACCTGCCGGCCGTCCGCGACGATCGCCGCCGCCACGCCGGGACGCACCCAGTTCGTGCGCGAGTCGGACGCAAAGCCGTGATGCAGGACGACCGGGTCGCCCTCTCCGATCACGTCGTAGGCGATCTCGACGCCATCGAAGCTGGCGAAGCGCCTCATTCGACAGTGATCCTGACGCGTTTGTTGCCCTTGCCCTTGCTCTCGGTCTTCACGACCCTCACGCGCCCCACTTCGGCCGTCGAGCGCACGTGCGTGCCGCCGTCCGCCTGCTTGTCGAGCCCGGCGATGTCGACGACGCGGACCTCCTCGACGTGCTCGGGCACGAGGTTCGTCCTCGTCCGGATCAATTCGGCGTCGCTCAGGGCGACCTCCCGCGGCAGGAACGAGACGATGATCGGCCGGTCGTGGGCGATCTCCTCGTTGACCCGCTGCTCGATCGTCGCCGCGAAACCCTCCGGCAACGGGTCGAACTCGAAGTCCATCCGGGCCGCCAATGGTTCCATGTTGCCTCCCGTGACGGCCTTGCTGTACTCGTTCCAGATGACGCCGCAGAGGATGTGGAGGGCCGTGTGTGTGCGCATGAGGGCGTAGCGCCGGGGCCAGTCGATGCGCCCGTGGACGCCCTCGCCCAACGCGGGCGGGGGGCCTTCGAGCCGGTGCCAGGCCACTGCCCCCTCCTTTGTCACCTCCACGACACGAGCACGGGCGAGGACACCGGTGTCGTGCGGTTGACCTCCTCCGGTGACGTAGAAGGCCGTTGCCTCGAGCGCGACCCGCGGGCCGTCCACGGCCACAACCGTGGTGTCGAACTGCTGTAGGTAGGCGTCTCGCAGGTAGAGGAGCTCAGTCGGTCGAGGGTTGTCCATCCCGGCAATGCTCGCCCTTTGCTCACCCGGCGCGCCAACCGCAACGCCATCGTGCCTGTTCATTTCCTGTTCAGGTCCTGTCTTGATCGGACGGCACGACGCTTCGCATTCGCGTGGCTGCCGTGCAGGGCTGTTGATAACCCCTGTGGGCTCTGCGACGTACCGCACTCGCGTGGGCTGGGAATGACGTCGCCGGGGCGGCGCCCCCGCAGATTTATCGCTCAGTAATCCAGAGACTGTGGATTATCGGCTCCGTGCAAGCCCGACGGGTCGTCCACCTGCTGTTCATCGAAGGTTTACCCACTCCAGCCAGCGGCGAGACGAATCTCACCTTCCCAACTCGAGCAGGAGCTTGCCCTGCACGGAGCGGTCGACAAGCCGGGCGAAGGCCTCGTTCACGTCCGAAAGTGACAGCACGGAGTCGATACATACCTCGAAGCGACCGTCGGCAACGGCCCGCAGAGCCTCGATGATGCCGACGGCGATGGCCTCGTCGGTCTCCATCAGCCCTCCGTAGCCGATCACCCGGAGCGACTTGCGGTAGAGCATCTGCAAAGGGACCGTTCCGGTCGCGTCCGCCGAGGTGCCATAGGCGATGAGCCGGCCCCGCGGTGCCATGGCCTCGATGGCGGCCCCGAAGAAAGGTCCGCCGAGGGGGTCGAAGACGACCGTCGGCCGGAGCGCCGCCAGCTCGACGACAAAGGCCCTGAGATCGTCCGAAGGCGTCACGCAGACGTGCTCGGCACCCCGGCCGGCCACAAACGCTTCCTTGGCGGCGGCGCCCGTCTGGCCCCAGACGGTCGCCCCGATGTGGTGGACGATCGACACGATCATCGATCCCACCCCACCGCTCGCACCGAGCACGAGCACGCGGTCGTCCGGTGTCACCTCGGCGAGCTCGGTGACGGTCCGCCAGGCCGTCACGCCGGCGACGCCCATCGCGGCCGCCACCTCGAGGGAGACGCCGTCGGGCACCTCGATCAGGGCGCCGGCGGGCACGACGGCCTGTGTCGCCCACAGCCCGTCCCGCATCGAGCCGAGACCGTGACCTCGCACGACGACGCGCCGCTGGCCGCCGACGACACCTGAGCCCTCCGCGCCGAGGGTGCGTGGGAGCGGGCCGTCGGGTGCCACCCGGCCGAGGGCTGCGTAGCGGTCGACGGGGTTGACCCCACCGAAGGCCATGTCCACGACGACCTCGCCGGCCGACGGCGCAGGGAGGTCGATCTCTTCGACGATGAGCGGCTCACCGTGTGCGTGCAGCCGAGCAGCCTGGACCTGCATTCGCTGACCTCCTCGGGACGGATCGGCCCCCGCGAACCTAGCGGGACGAGGGCTCAGGGCTCGCCGGCGCTCACCAGCCCGGAGAGGTACACGGGCGTGTAGGCGACGTTCGTACCCGGCTGGGCGGCCTGGATGGCCGTGGCGGCTCCGAACGGGCCGGAGCCGAGGTACATGACGACGTGGGTGATGGGCGTGTTGCCGTCATCGGCGAAGTGGTAGAAGAGCAAGTCCCCTGGGCGGAGGTACTTGAGCGAGACCGGGGTCGACTCCTCCCACTGGATGGTGGCCGAGTGCTCGAGTTGGACTCCCGCCGCCGCCCAGGCGAGCATCGTCAGGCCCGAGCAGTCGACACCCGACCTGCTGGCACCTCCCCAGACATAGGGCACGCCGAGGAATTTGCGGGCGGCGGCGGCGGCGGCCAGGGCCCGCAACCGGGAGGCCGGCTTGGGGGCGTTGATGCCGGCGAGGTCGGGGCCCCTGTAGGGCTTGCCGCTAGGCCAGCCGGAGAACAGCCTGTTGAACGTCCTCGCCCCGAGCAGCTTGAAGAGCCTGGAGGAGATGGCCATGTACTCGTGGGCGGCCGCCCGCACGAGCCGCTCCGCTCGCGCCCGCAAGGCGGCAATCTGGGTGACTTCGAGCTCGATGCCCAGCTCGGCGGCGACCGCCTCGTTGCGGCCGTCGGTGATCTCGTCGGTGATGGCGACGTAGCGGCTCAGGGCCGCTCGCAGGTTGTCCTGGGCGAAACCGGCATAGACGGCGACCATCTCGCCGTCATTGGCATCGTTCGTGAGCAGCGGCGAGTTGAGGTCCGTGAGCTGACCCGTGACGTAGGCGAGGATGGCCGCCTTGCGCAGCTTGAGCTTGGCCGCTTCCACCTGTCGGGCGGCGGCGGCGACGCGGGCGTCGCAGGCGGCGACCACCCTGTGGGCCGCCTTCAGGCGCACGACCTGCTCGTCATAGCTCTCCGAGAGGGCGGCGGCCTCGGCATCCTCGCTGCGGATGACGCCGGCGGAGGCGAGCAGCCGCTGCAACAAGGGATCCGCCGCCGGCGGGATGGTGCTGGTCGTGGGGGCCGGCTTCCCGCCCTTTTTTTGCGCTCCGAGAGCGGTCAACTGACCACCGAGAGTGGCGATGAGAAGGGCCACGAGAACCACTGTGACGATTCTTCGGATCACGAGCTCACTCTCCAGCTGCCGCACTGCGAGTAGTGCACGGCCGACGCCTCGAGGGCATCCGGCTATCTCCGCAGGTCAGCCTACACGAGGCCTCGGTCGGAACACAACAGGCACCTCCCGGCACCCTCGCCGGGGCCCTCGCTCAGCGGAGGACGCGAGGTCCTCAGGCGGCCCGCGTCCCTCCCCGTTGGGCGGCGGCCATCGGGCCCTGGTGCTGCCTCACCACGGCCTGCAGGGTCCAGCGGTAGAGGACGCCGACGACCTGTCCGCCACTCATGACGGCAAGTTGGTTGCGGCGGACGCGGGAGAAGGCCTCCAGCGCCGCCGGATAGAGGGGTTGGGAGGCATCGAGCACCGGGGCGGTCTTGTCGCAGGCCTCGCCGACGGTGGCCCACGGCTGCAGGACGAGATCCTCCACGGCGGCGATGCCGAGGTAACGGGCGTTCTCCACGATGGGCACGGCGCGGCCGGGGTAGGCCTGCAACCAGGGCAGGAGTTGCTGCACGGTCACCGCGGCGAGCACGGTCGTGGGGTCGCGGGCCATGACGTCACCCACACGCAGCCCGTTGAACGACGCCTGCACAGTGGCCGCCCTCCGCTCGCCATTGGCGGCGATCATCACGAAGGCACCGATGAAGACGAGGAAGATGTCGGGGTAGACGGCGAGCCCGACCAGGATCATGGCGGCGCCGAGGACCACGGCGACGCTCGAGGCGATGCGGGTGGCCTTGAGGGGGTCGCCCCGCCCGGCGAGTATCGCCCGCAGCACCCTGCCGCCGTCCATCGGCAGCGCCGGCAGGAGGTTGAAGCCGCAGAGGAGGAGGTTCATCCAGGCGAGGTCGGCCAGGAGCGGCAGCGCCGTCAGAGCCGGCGGCCAAATCCGCCCACCGCTCAGGAGCTCGGCCAGGCCGAGGAGGATCGCCAGGAGAAAGCTGGTGGCCGGCCCGGCGATGGCGATGTCGCGCTCGGTCTTCGGCGCTGCCGGGAGACCATTGATCTCCGAGACGCCACCGATGGGCAGCAGGACGATGTCGCGGACGGTGAGGCCGCGGCGGCGAGCGACCGCGCAGTGGGCGAGCTCGTGGACCGTGACGGAGGCGAACAGCGCCGCGAACCACACGATCAGGCGCCAGACCGTCGGCCACGTCGCGTGGGAGCTTTCGACCTCGTAGGCGACGAGGACAAGGATGAGAAACGAGAAGCTCCAGTGCACCTTGATCGGTACACCGGCGATCTTGCCGATCTTGACGGCCCCTCTCATCGTGTCGCGCTGCTCCCTTCCACCGTCCTCGGCAACCTCTAGTTTGCCGCATGCAGCTGGGAAGTTGCTGTGCGACCCCTGAAGGGGCTCTGCGAGCGGGCGGGCGAGGCTGCGGGAGGGGCAGGATGAGGCGGTGACCAACCGTGTCATCGACCTCAACGCCGATCTCGGCGAGACCGAGGGGGATCTCGCCCTCCTGTCGGTCGTCACGAGCGCCAACGTCGCCTGCGGCGGCCATGCCGGCGACGCCGAGTCGATGACGGCCGCCGTCGAGAGCGCCCTCGCCCACGGTGTCACGATCGGGGCGCACCCTTCCTACCGCGACCGGTCCAACTTCGGGCGCCTGGAGCTCGAGCTGCCGGTCGAAGAGATCGCCGCCGACGTCGCCGATCAGGTCGAGGAGCTCTTCGGGCTGGCCCGGCTCAGGGGAGCAACCGTGTCCTACGTCAAGTTGCACGGCGCCCTCTACCACCGGGCGGCCCGCGACGGCGCCTGCGCCGAGGCCATCCTGCAAGCGCTCGAAGATGCCGGGCTCGGGCCCTTGCCCGTGCTGGCGCAGCCTCGGGCCGCCCTCCTCGAGGCGGCGCGGGCGCGGGGCTGGTCGGGCGCCGAGGAGGCGTTCTGCGACCGCTCGTACCGGCCGGATGGGTCACTCGTGGACCGCTCGGAGCCGGGTGCCGTGCTCGTCTCGCCGTCGGCGGCCGCCCGCCAGGCCGTCGAGCTGGCTCTCGAAGGGCGGGTGCGGGCGATAGACGGCTCCTGGCTGCAGCTCCGGCCGGCGTCGCTCTGCCTCCACGGGGATACCCCGGGCGCCCTCGAGGTCGCCCGCGCCGCCCGCCGAGCCCTCGAGCGCGCGGGCGCCGTCCTGGCGCCCTTCGCAGGGGCGTGATGCGCGCCCGCCCGGTGCTACGGCCGACGACGCCCATGGGCGAGTCGGCCGGGCTCGTCTTCACGACAGGCTGGGAGGAGGCACAGGCCCTCGCCCGCGCCCTGCGCCGCCAGCCCCTCGACGGCCTCGAGGACGTCGTGCCGGCGGCCGACAGCGTCGGGCTGCTCCTCCATCCCGAGGTGGCAGAGGTGGCCGGCGTGCTCGAGCGGGCGGCCCGGCTGCAGGCCGACGATCGCCCGCACGAGCCGACGCGGCACGAAGTGGCGGTCTGCTTCGACGGACCGGACCGCCTCGCCGTGGCCGACCGCCTCGGCCTGACGGTCGAGGCGGTCGTGGCCCTGCTCTGTGAGAAGCCGCTTCGCGTCGGCTGGCTCGGGTTCATGCCCGGCTTTCCCTATCTCGTCGACCTGCCGGGACGGCTGGCCTCGCTCCCCCGGCTGTCCCAGCCGCGGACGCGGGTGCGCCCCGGGGCTTTCGCCCTCGCCGGCGGCTACGCGGGCATCTACCCGGCGGCGTCCCCGGGCGGCTGGAACGTCCTCGGGCGGACGGCGACGCCCCTCTTCGACGCGGGACGCCCGGAACCGGCGACGTTCTCACCTGGGGATCTCCTGCAGCTGCGAAGCGTCGAATCCCTCCCTGTCGAGCCCGAGGCAGGCGGGCAGGAGCGGCGGCCCGTCACCGCCTGCGGCCCCCGACGCCTGCGCGTCCTCGACGCCGGCTCTCTCACCTTGGTGCAGGACGCCGGGCGACTCGGTGTCGCCCATCTCGGCGTGCCCCGCGCCGGCCCGGCCGACCCGTTGCGCCACCTCGTCGCCAACATCGCTGTCGGCAACCCCGAGACGACGGCGGCGCTGGAGATCACGATGTCAGGCCCGCGCCTGCTGTTCCTCTGCGACGCGTACGTCGCCCTCGTGGGCGACTGCTCGCTGCAGATCGACGGGAGGGAGATGCCAGCATCGACCGTCCAGCTCGTGGAAGGCGGCCAGACCGTCTCCATCGGCGGCACGCGGCGCTCGGTGCGCGCCTACCTCGGCGTCAGCGGCGGGATCGCGGTCCCCCCCGTGCTCGGGAGCCGTTCCGCCGACGCCACCTCCGGCCTCTGGCCGGGTCCGCTGCGCGTCGGGGACGAGCTCGACCTCGGCCGCGGCGGGCGGGCACGCGGGCGATGGTTCGAGCAGCCGCCCCGGCCGGCCCTGCTGGAGGTCGACGCCGGGCCGGACGGCGCCGGGGATGGTTCGGGGCCTTCGGCCTTGGCGGCGCTGCTCACGACGGACTGGGAGGTGGCCGTCGAGAGTGACCGCGTGGGGACGAGGTTGCGCCCCCTTGACCCCGAGGCGGGCGGGCAGATGCCGCCCGGGAGCATCCCGCCGCCGATCGCCTCTCGTGCCACCGTCACCGGCGCCGTCCAGTTGCCGCCGGACGGCTGCCCGGTCGTGCTCGGCCCCGACCATGGCACCGTCGGCGGATACCCGGTCGTGGCAGTGGTCCGTCGCACGAGCATGCGGGAGAGCGGCCAGTTGCGGCCGGGCGACCGGGTTCGCTTCGTGGAGGCCACGACGCGGGCTGCCGACCCCCTGGGGGCGCAGGCGCAGCGGGCGGTGACGGGGTGGATGTCGACCGAGCTCGAGGGGCCGCCCTGAGACAGGATGCGCCCGGCCGGCCGCAGCGGGCATGATCGGGCCATGCCAGCAACCGTGACCGAGTTCGAATGGCGGCCGACGCCGATCGACGGGCTCTTCGTGATCCGGACGAAACAAGTGGACGACGAGCGCGGCACCGTCCGGGAGATGTACCGCGAGAGTGCCGTCGGTGCCCTCGGCGAGGGGTCCGCCAGCCCCGTCCGTCAGGTCAACCTCACGAGCTCCTGCCTCGGCGCCATCCGCGGCCTTCATGGCGAGAACATGACAAAACTCGTCGGTATCGCCACCGGGAAGGGCTTCGGCGCCTACCTCGATGCGCGCCCGGGGTCGGCGTCCTTCGGCAGGCTGCTCACCCTCGAGCTCGAGCCGGGCACGCAGGTGCTCGTCCCGAGCGGCGTCTGCAACGGGTTCCAGGCCCTCGCGAACGACTGCCTCTACCTCTACTGCTTCGACGCTGAGTGGGCGCCCGCCATGTCCGGCGTGGCCGTGAACCCCCTCGATCCCGGTCTCGCCATCGCCTGGCCGATCGCCATCGACAAGGCGGACCGCTCCCTCATCTCGGAGAAGGACGCCGCCCTTCCCAACTTCTCGGACCTCGGGCTCACACCCGAGCTGCTGAAATAGCACCATGGCACTCAACGTCCTCGGCACCGAGCTTGAACCCTGCAGCCTCGACCCGGTGACGGGTTTCTACCGTGACGGCTGCTGCAACACCGGGGGGGAGGATCTCGGCGTGCACACGGTCTGCGTCCTCCTCACGGCCGACTTCCTCGAGTTCTCGAAGGCAGCCGGCAATGACCTCAGCACCCCGCGGCCGGAGTACGGCTTCCCCGGCCTGCAGCCGGGCGATCAGTGGTGCCTGTGCGCCTCCCGCTGGCGGGAGGCCTTCGAGGCGGGCGCCGCCCCGCAGGTCGTGCTCGCCGCCACCCATCGGACCACGCTCGAATGGGTCAGCTTGGCCGACCTGCAAGCTCACGCGGTGAGGTGAGCGGGCCGCCTGAAGCGGGCGCCGGCGCCGGCGGTCCACGGGGGTACGGGTGCCTCACGCTGACGACGGACTACGGGTACGCAGGGGGCTTCGTCGGGTCGTTGCACGCCGTGGCCTTCCGGATGGCGCCCGAGCTCCGCGTGATCGACCTCGACCACGGCGTGCCGCCGCAGGATGTCCGGCTCGGGGCGCTGCGTCTCGAGCGCTTCATGCGACTCGCCCCCGCGGGTGTGCACGTGGGCGTGGTCGATCCGGGCGTCGGCGGCGATCGGCGGCCGGTGGCGATCACGGCCGGCCCGCACGCCTTCGTCGGGCCAGACAACGGCCTGCTCCCCTGGGCTGCCGAGGCGGCCGGACCGCAGCTGCGAGTCGTCGTCCTCGATCGGCCCGGACTGTGGCTCGAGGGCCGCAGCCGGACCTTCGACGGTCGCGACGTCTTCGTCCCCGTCGCCGCCCGCCTCGCCTGCGGGCTCGCGCTGGACGAGGTCGGCACCGAGGTCGACCCCGCCGGCCTCCTCCGCCTCGCCCGCCCGATCGCTCGGATCCGCCACGACGGCCTCGCCGAGTTGGAGGTGTTGCAAGTGGACGGTTTCGGCAACGTGCAGCTGAGCGGCGACAAGGCGACGGCGACGGCTCTCGAGCTGGCCGCCGGCGACCCCGTCCGGCTCGCGGCCGACGGTGCCCCGGAGATCGAAGCGGTCTACGCGCAAACCTATGCCGACGTGCCCCGCGGCCGCGCGGCCGTGCTCATCGACAGCGACGGCTGCCTCGCTCTCTCGGTCAACTGCGGGCGCGCCGACACGCTCTTCGGAGCGAGGCTGCCCGCGCGTGTCACCCTGCGCCGCGCCTGAGGGCCGACGCCATGCGGTCCACAGCCTCCTCGATCAGCTGGGGCGAGGTCCCGATGTTCAGCCGGGCCCAGCCCCGGCCCTGACTTCCGAACCCGGGCCCGGGGCTGAGGGCCACCCTCCCCCGCTCGAGAAACCCAGCCGCCGGGTCGTCCCCCATCCCCAGCTCCCGGCAGTCGAGCCATGCCAGGAAGCTCGCCTCCGGCGGCACATACCCCACCGCCGGCAGCTCCGTCGCCAGCAGATCGCGGAGGAGCCAGCGGTTCTCGTCCAACTGGGCGCGCACGGTGTCGAGCCAGGCGGTCGAGCGGCCGAAGGCCGCCATGGTGGCGAGCACGCCGAAGTGGCTCGGGAGGAGTGCCTCCCAGCGTTTGGCCAGCAGGCGGTGCGTGCCGGCCGATGCGGTGACCGCCAATGCGCACTTGAGCCCGGGGATGTTCCAGCCTTTCGAGGCGGAGCTGAACACCACCGTCCGCTCGGCCGTCTCGTGGTCGAGCGAGAGGAAAGGCACGTGGGCCGCACCGCCCAGGGCGAGCGGAGCGTGAATCTCGTCCGCCAGCAGCCACGTGCCGTGATGCTGGCAGAGGTCTGCCACCGTCATGAGATCGCGGCGGGACCAGACGCGGCCCACGGGATTGTGAGGGTTGCAGAGCAGGTAAGCGGCCACGCCATCACGCCCGAGGGCGGCATCGATGGCGTCGAAGTCGAGGTCGTAGCGCCCCTCCGCCTTCCGTGCCAGCGGTGCCTCGACGATGCGGCGGCCGGCCAGGGCCGTCCGCGAGAAGAACGGCGGGTACACGGGGGGGTTGACGACGACGCCGGCGCCCGGGTCCGTCACGGCCGTGACCACTTCGGCCATCCCGCTCATCACGTCCGGCAGGGCGAAGACACGAGCCGGTTCCACCGCCCAAGACCAGCGGGAGCGGGCAAAGGCGGCGAAGGGCGCTCCGAACCCCACCGGGTTGGCGTAGCCGGCGTCGCCCGCTTCGGTGGCTTCCCGAAGTGCCTCGACGACCGGGGCGGCGAGGTCGTAGTCCATCTCCGCCACCCAGGCCGGGAGCACGTCCGGCGGATGCCTTGTCCACTTGACGCTGCGGCGCTTTCTCAGCTCATCGAGCCCGCAGCTGCCGAGGGCCTCGTCCATGCGACTCGACGGTAGCCGCCGAGCCCGCGGCTACATCCCTGGGATCGTCCCGGCGAAGGTGCTCCGGGTGGCGTTCTGCAGGCCCATGGCCGAGCCCAGCTCGCTCCAGAACGACGGCGAGGTCGCCAACCAGCGCGGGGAGATGTCGCCGCTCACGCCCTCACACCCCCACGGGTTGACCGACACGGTCTCGGAGGAGGCGCCCACGCTGAAGACGATGTTGTAGGAGATGCCGACATCGACCGGGCAGCTCATGACGCCGCGCGGGAACGCGGGCAAGCTGCAGAGGAGCTCGGCCACCTGCTGGGCGGCGGCGGCGCTCTCGATCGGGACGACGGCGGGGAAACTGAACGTCGGATGGTTCTGCGGGAGGGCGACGACGCGATCCACCACGGCGCCGCTGATCGAGGTGATCTCCGCGCAGATGCCCGAGGCCCGCGGAGCCTTGGCGACCGGCGTGTGCGAGGCCGGAGCCGCCAGCGGCGCCTCGCCGGCGGCCGCCATTGCGCCGATGCCGACTCCGATGGCGCCGAGCACCGCCGCTGTGAGGACGAGAACGCTTCTCATGCTCGTTCTGACGTTGCCGGGAGCGAATCGGTTCCACCGAGCTTCTTCCCGGGATCGAATTGCGCCCGCGGGAGGGTGCCTAGCCTAGGTGAGGTCCACGATGCGGCAGGGGATGTCGGCGTTCTCGTCGAGGAGATGGCTGGCGCACACGCGGTGATAACCGTCGGCGATCGTAAGGGGGAGGCCGTGCAGTAACCGCCCGCGCACGAGCAGCACCGGTGAGAGGCGCTCGCCCCGCTTCACCTTGGCGAGGTCGCTGGCGACGTGGGGGTTGTCGGCGGGAAGGAGCGGGAGGCCGCTCGCCCGCAGCAGATCCTTGGCTTTTCGCGTCGTTCCCGTGGCGTGCCGCAGGCTGCTCACGGTCGACTTGGCGGTGTCGGGATCGAGGAGAAGGCTGAGGAAGCTGTCCGCGGCGGGAAAGTCGTGCTCCTCCGGGTCGTTCTTCCAGTGCTCCTTCGGGCTCTGCTCCATCGACGCCTCCCCTTTGCTCGTGCCCACGTGGCGTGCTGAGCGCTCTCCCGGCAAGCTTGTCACTGCGACAGAGAGCGGGTGTGTCCATCGCCATCGGCCGGAGGCGGCCCGACCGGAGTAGTATCGAACGCATGTTCGCCAGCCGCGGATGGGACGACGGGCTCGACGAGGCTCAGCTGCGGGCCGTCACCCACGGCGACGGCCCG
>DASPSK010000293.1:0-5850 GCA_035623975.1 Acidimicrobiales bacterium
CGCCAGGGCGGCGGGCGGCGCCGCCGGGTTGGAGGCGACGGACAGGCGGACGATGAGCGCCGAGTCGGCGGCGAGCTGCTCGAGCACCTCGGCGGGGGTGAGCGGGTCCCATCCGGCGAGGGCTCGCAGGTAGGAAGACCCGTCGCTCGCGCAGCCCGGCGCCGAGGCGCCCCCGAGCACGGCCAGCACCGTCTGCTCCACCCGTCGCCATCGCGAGCGCTGCGCGAAGTAGACGGCCGGATCGGCGGAGGCGAGCGCAGCCTCCACGAGCGAGCAGGCCGCCGACCACTCCTGGGACACCAGATCGTCCACCTGAGCACCTCCCCGAACTGGCGACCTCAGCCGCCCTCCCCCGCTCGCCGCCACCCCAGCCTACGCGAAGGCGTCGCGCCAAAGGCTGCGCTCGCCGGCGCAGGCGGCACCCGGCGGCGCAGCTGGCGAGCGACAAGAATCGTCCGCATGACACGAGCGGTCAGCTCTCCGGCGGGCCGATGGTGAGATCCTCTCGCGTACTCGTGATCGAGCACGAGGCGGACGCTCCGATGGCGCTCTTCGTAGACTGGATCACGGGCGCCGGCGTCGGGCTCGAGGTGGTGCGTCCTTCCGAGGGCGACACCGTGCCGGCGAAGGTGGACGGGAACGGGCTCGTCGTCCTCGGCGGTGCGATGTCCGCCGACGATGACGAGCTGGCACCGTGGCTGCCGGCGGTCCGGGGCCTCCTCGGCGAGGCGCTGGCCGATTCTGTCCCGACCCTCGGCATCTGCCTCGGTGCGCAGTTGCTGGCGGTCGCGGCCGGTGGCCGGGTCGAGCGCGGTGAGGCCGGGCCCGAGCTCGGAGTGTGCCCCCTCGAGCTGAGGGCGGCGGCCGCGTCCGACGTGCTCTTCGCACCGCTGCGACCGCCCCTCGTCGCCGCCCAGTGGCACACCGATGCCATCACCGCCCTTCCGGCCACGGCCGTCGTGCTCGCCTCCAACGACCGCTACGACGTGCAGGCATTCAGGCTCGGCGAGAACGCTTGGGGGGTGCAGTTCCACCCAGAGGTCGACCGGGGTGTCATGGCCGCCTGGGCGGCGGCGGACCACGCTGACCTCTTCAGCCACCAGCAACTGGAGCAAGCCGTCGAGGAGGTCGGCGAGGCCGAGCCCGTCCTGCGATCCACCTGGCGGCCCCTGGCGGAACGCTTCGCCGGCCTCGTCGGCGACTTCCGCTGAGCGGATCGCTCGGAGAGAGACGAACCGCCGGTGACGCCCACCTCGCCGCCAGCCAGCGCCTGGCGCCTTGGCCGTCGTGCCGAGCTCACCACCGGCCGGCTCGCCTGGGATCGTTTCGGTGAAGGGCCAGCCGTCGTGCTCGTCCACGGCACGCCGAGCTGGTCGCTGCTGTGGCGCAACGTTGTTCCCGTCCTCGCCGAGCACCTCCGCGTGCACGTCGTCGACCTCCTCGGCTACGGCGACTCCGAGCGGAGCTTGCACCAGGACATGTCCATCACCGCCCAGGGTCGGGCGCTCGCCGAGCTCCTCGGCTACCTCGAGCTCGAGCGACCCGTGCTCGTCGGCCATGACATCGGCGGCGCCACGGTCCTGCGGTCGCACCTCATCGAGGGCCGGGGGGCGGGTGCGATCGTCCTCGTGGACGCCGTGGCGCTCAACCCCTGGAACACGCCCACGACCGTGCACATCCGCCGGCATGTCGACGCCTACCGCACGATGCCCTCCCACATCTACGAAGAGGTCGTGAAAGCTCACTTGCGCACGGCGGTGTCCGTTCCCCTCGACGACGAGACGCTCGCCGCCTATCTGGCACCGTGGAAGGGGGAAGACGGCCAGGCGGCCTACTTCCGCAAGATCGCCCAGTGGACCGCCGATGACGTCGGTGCCCTCGAGACAGCTCTTCCAGCCATCGACGTGCCGACGCTGCTCATCTGGGGAGAGGAGGACCACTGGCTGGACCTGTCCGTCGCCCGCTCGTTGCAGGACCGCATCCCGGGCAGCCGGCTACGAGTGATCCCTCGGGCGGGGCACTTCTCCCCCGAGGATGCGCCCGCCCAGGTCGCCGCCGAGATCCTCGCCTTCGCCGCCGGCGCCTCGGCGTCGTAGGGGACGGGCGCGTGCGGGCCGTCCGCAGCCGCCGGTGCAGTGCCGTGGCCGGCGCAGAGGAGGCTCGAACCTGCGCAATCCGCCAGAACCGGCCAGAATCGTGCCCATGAGCGAATCCAACAGCGGTTCCGCCACGCCCGCGCCCGCCGAGAGCCCGCACGCCTCCGCCGCCGGGGCCTCCTCGCCGTCGAGCACGCAGGCCCGGGCCGTCATCATCGGCGCCGGCATCGTGGGCAACAGCCTCGCCTACCACCTCGCCCGTCTCGGCTGGCGGGATCTCGTCCTTCTGGACAAGGGCCCGATGCCCAACCCCGGTGGCTCCACCGGGCACGCCTCCAACTTCATCTTCCCCATCGACTACTCGAAGATGATGACCGAGCTCACGGCCGACAGCACGGCGCAGTACAAGGAGCTCGGCGTCCACATCGAGTCCGGCGGCATCGAAGTCGCCCGTACGCCCGCCCGGGAGGAGGAGTTCCGCCGGCGCGCCTCGGTCGCCAAAGCCTGGGGCATCCCCGTCGAGATCATCAGTCCCGCCCGCGTCGCCGAGCTCGTGCCCTACCTCGACCCGGGCGTCATCACGAGCGGCCTTTACTTCCCGACGTGCGGCGTGGTGGACTCACTCAGAGCCGGCACGATCATGCGCGAGCGCGCTGAGCAGCTCGGCGCCCTCGAGGTGCGGGCGAGCACCGAGGTGCTCGGCATCGACACCGACTCGGCCGCCCGGCGGCGCATCCAGCGAGTGCGCACGAGCCGGGGGGACATCGAGACGAGCATCGTCGTCGTCTGCTGCGGCGTCTGGAGCCCCCGCCTCGCCGCCATGGCGGGGGCCCGCATCCCCCTCACGCCCATCGTGCACCAGATGATCAGCGTCGGGCCGATCCCGCTCTTTGCGGGCACCGTCGGCGAGATCGGCTACCCGATCGTCCGCGACGTGGACACGAACATGTACGAGCGCCAGCACGGAGGCGACCTCGAGGTGGGCTCCTACGCCCACCGCGCCATCATCGTGAGCCCCGACGAGATCCCCTCCAACGAGGAGGCATCGCTCTCGCCCACCGAGCTGCCCTTCACGCAGGAGGACTTCGACCCGCAGCTGGCCGAGGCGCTCGAGCTCATGCCCGAGCTCTTGGGCGACGAGAGCGTCGGCATCCGCTATGCCATCAACGGCCTCATCTCCATCACCCCCGACGGGCACCCCGTCCTCGGGGAGTCTCCCGAGGTGGACGGGCTCTGGTCGGCCGCCGCCAGCTGGATCAAGGAAGGCCCGGGGATCGGGCGGGCCGTGGCCGAGGCGATGGGTGGTAAGGAGCCGGAGATCGACATCCACGAGGCCGACATCGCCCGCTTCTACCCCTTCCAGACGACCCGGCGGCACGTCATCTCGAGGGCGAGCGAGGCCTTCAACAAGATGTACGGCATCGTCCACCCCTCCGAGCAGTGGGCCGACGAGCGGGACATCCGCCTGCCCCCCATGCACGCCGCCACCCGCCGCCTCGGGGCCGTCTGCTTCCAGACCGCCGGCTGGGAACGGCCCTTCTGGTACGAGAGCAACGCCCACCTCCTCGAGCGCTACGGCGAGGCCGTCATGCCCCGCGAGGCCG
The DNA here is from genome assembly GCA_035623975.1 of Acidimicrobiales bacterium. Classification (GTDB taxonomy): domain Bacteria; phylum Actinomycetota; class Acidimicrobiia; order Acidimicrobiales; family Bog-793; genus JAKACA01. The sequence continues at coordinate 3,701 of DASPSK010000293.1, forward strand.
AGTGGGAGTCGAGGTGGTGGTCTCCCATCATCAACGCCGAGCACCTCGCCATGCGGGAGGGCTGCGGCCTCGTCGACCTCTCGGCCTTCGCCGTCTTCGACGTCACCGGTCCGGGCGCCCTCGACGCCCTGCAGAACCTCGCCGTCGCCCAGCTCGACGTCGCCCCCGGCAAGGTCGTGTACACGTCCTTCCTCGACGAGCGGGGCGGCTTCCGGGCCGACCTCACGATCATGCGCCTTTGCGAGGACCACTTCCGCGTCGTCACGGGCGGGGCCGGCGGCATGTCGGACCGCCGCTGGATCGCAGACCGCCTGCCCGCCGACGGCCGCGCCCAGCTGGCCGACCTCACCTCCTCCTTCACGACGATCGGCCTGTGGGGCCCGAACGCCCGCCGCAGCCTCTCGGCCGCCACGGCGGACGACCTCTCCCACGAGGGCTTCGCCTTTGCCACCTGCCGGCCCATCGAGGTCGCCGGCGTCGTCGCCCTCGCCTCCCGCATCTCCTACGTCGGCGAGCTGGGCTGGGAGATCTACGTCCCCATCGAGCAGGGCGAGCGCGTCTGGCAGGCCCTCTACGACGCCGGGCAGGGCCACGGCCTCGTGCCCGTCGGCATCGGCGTCTACGCCACGACGGGACGGCTCGAGAAGGGCTACCGCGCCTTCGGCAACGAGCTCACGCCCGACTACAACCTCGTCGAGGCGGGCATGACGAGGCCGTCGGTGAAGCGCCAGGACTTCATCGGCAAGACGGCCTACCTCGCCCAACGCGAACAGGCGCCGATCGCCACCCTCTGCACCCTGACCGTGGACGACCACACGGCCGCCGACGGCCGCAAGCGGTACATGCTCGGGGGCGAGCCCGTCCTCACGGCGGCGGGCGAGCGCATCGTCGACTCGAGGGGCCGCCCGTCCTATGTGACGAGCGCGGGCTCGGCCCCCTCGCTCGGCCAGCACATCCTCCTCGCCTACCTGCCAACCGAACTGGCCGTCCCGGGTTCCCACCTGAGCGTCGAGTACATGAGCGAGCGCTTCCCCGTCACCGTCGCCGTCGCCGGCTCGAGGCCCCTCTTCGACCCAGAGAACGCTCGCGTGAGGTCGTAATGGACGTCCTCGTCTGCATAAAGCGCGTTCCCATGGTGGGGGGGCGCATCTCCCTCACCGAGGACGGCCGGGAGGTCGATACCCGCCTGCTCGGCTTCACGATGAGCCCGCACGAGGAGTGCGCCGTCGAGGAGGCCGTCCGCCTTGTCGAGCGCGACGGGGGCTCGGTCACCGTGCTGACACTCGGGCCCCCCGAGGCAGCCGATCAGCTCCGCGACGCCATCGCCGTGGGGGCGAACAGAGCCGTGCTGTTGAAGACCGACGGTCGCGAGTGGGGGCCGACGGCCACGGCGGAGGCGATCGCCACGATGGCCGAGCGACACCGAGCCCAGACCGGTTGGCCCTTCGACTTGCTCCTGTTCGGCAACGAAGCGGCCGACACCGGTGACTACCAGGTGGCCGTACGCGTCGCCCACCTGCTCGGCCGTCCCTGCGCCCTCGGCATCAAGAGCCTCGAGATCGACGTCCACGGCGCTCACGCCCGGCGCGAGTACCGAGGCGTGACGGAGCTCTTCGAGCTGCCGCTGCCCGCCGTCGTGAGCGTGAAGGAGGGCATCAACCTCCCCCGCTACCCCTCACTCCCCGGGCGCATGCGGGCGAAGAAAGCCCTCGTCGAGGAGATCGAGCCAGAGGGGCGGGAGGAAGGCCTCCGCCTCGAGGGCCTGCGCGTGCCCGTCTCGGAACGTCGGCAGGCGGCCCTGCTCGGTCGCGGCGTCGAAGCCGTGCCGGCGCTCGTCGACTTGCTCGAGCAGCTCGGAGTGCTGTCGTGAGCGTCGTCTGCTTCGTCGAGCAGGACGCCGACGGCGACGTCGTCGAGTCGTCGCTTCGAACGGTGACCTTCGCCCGCTCCCTCGCCCGACAAAGCGGGGAGGACATCCTCGCCGTCGTGGTGGCGAGCCGGGCCCGGGCGGGCGTCGCCGGCGCGGGCGTCGCCGCCGCCACGGGGGCCGGCACGGCTGCGCCCGTCGCCACCCACGCAGTCGGCGTGAGCCGAGACACCCAGGAGACCCTCGGGGCCTACGGTGTGGCCGACGTCTGCCTGCTCGTCCT
>DASPSK010000301.1:0-4795 GCA_035623975.1 Acidimicrobiales bacterium
CAACGGCGGGAGAACGAGGAGTGCCTGAAGGTGCTCGGGTTGACGCCGGCGGATCTGCTGCACGACTGCGGTGCCCTCACGGGCCACACGACCGCCGTGCATGCGACCCACTTGACGACCATGGACATGAACCGCCTCGGCTTGGCCAGATGCGGCGTGTGCGCCTGCCCGACGACCGAGCGTGACCTCGGCGACGGCATTGGCCCTTTCGCCGACCTCGCAGACGGCGGCGCCGTCGTGTCCATCGGTAGTGACAGTCATGCTGTCATCGATCCCTTCGAGGAGGTGCGGGCCATCGAGCTCGACGAGCGTCTCGCGACCGAGCGCCGGGGCGTGTGGCAGGTGGTGTCGCTCCTCGCCGCCGGGACGTCCGGGGGATGCCGTTCGCTCGGATGGCCTGAGGGTGGGATCCGCCCCGGCGGCGTCGCTGACCTCGTCGGCGTCAGCCTGGACTCGCCTCGGCTGGCGGGCGGCTGGTCTGCCAGCTCCGGTCCGCCGGCCCTCGCGGGCCCTGCCACGGCCGGCGGCGCCCCGACCGGGCTGCCGGCCGCCGAGGAGGAGCTGCTCGCCCGTATCGTTTTCGCGGCCGCGCCGGCGGACGTCGACACCGTCATCGTCGGCGGTCGCGTCGTCGTCGAAGGCGGGGAGCACGTGGCGTTGGGGCCGGCACAGGCCCTGGCCGGGCGCCTCCGCCGCGCTCTGGCGGCCCTCATGGAGCCGCCCCGGTGAGCGACACCCTCGTCCTCCGCTCGATCGGGCGGCTCTTCACCGCCACCGAGTGCGGCGTCATCGAGCACGCCGCCGTGGTCGTGCGAGACGGCGTCATCACCTATGCCGGCCCTGAGGTCTCCTTGCCCGCACACCTCGGCGACGCCGAAGTCTCAGACCTCGGCGGGGCGCTCGTGACCCCTGGCCTCATCGACGCCCACACCCACCCGCTGTACGGCGGGAATCGTTTTGCCGAGATCGCCCTTCGCTCGGCCGGCGCCTCGTACGCCGAGATCGCCGCCGCCGGCGGGGGGATCGCCTCCACGGTGGCCGCAACGCGGGCGACGCCGGTTGACGAGCTTGCTGGCTCCGCCCGCCAGCGGCTGGAGTCGTGGCTTGCCGGGGGGACGACGACCGTCGAAGCCAAGACCGGCTACCACCTGGACGGAGAGGGGGAGGTCGCCGACGTGGCGGTCCTCGCCGACCTCGCGCACGACGACACCCTGCCGTCCGTCGAGGTGACCTGGCTCGCCGGTCACGGTGTCGGGCCGGAGTTCGCCGGTGACCCAGACGGCTACGTCGAGGACGCCTCCCGCTGGTGCGAGGCCGCCCGGGCGGCGGGCGCCCGCCACGCTGACGTGTTCTGCGACCAGGGATACTTCACAGTCGAGCAGTCGCGGCGCCTGCTGACGGCGGCAGCGGCTGCCGGCATGCTCCCCCGTATCCACGCGGACGAGCTCGCCCGCACGGGCGGCGCGCAGCTCGCCGCCGAGCTCCGTTGCTCGTCGGCCGATCACCTCCTCATGGTCGATGACAGCGACGCCAGGGCGCTCGCGGACGCTGGCGTCGTCGCCACCTTGGCCCCGGTCACAGCCCTCGCCATGGGCCGCACACCGCCTGTGCGCAGCCTGTTGGGGGCCGGTGTGCGCCTCGCCCTCGGCTCGGACCACAACCCCGGCACGTGCGGCACCACCTCGATGAGCCTCGTGGTCGCCCTCGGTGTCGCCGAGCTCGGGCTCTCGGTGTCTCAGGCCCTGGAGGCCGCCACTGCAGGCGGAGCGGCGTCGCTGCGACTCGGCGACCGGGGCCGGGCCGAAGCCGGTCGGCGCGCCGATCTCGTCGCCTGGGATGCCGACCACGAGGGCGCCTTCGCCTGGAGCTACGGTCTGCGGCCGCTGCGGGTCTGGAAGGCGTAGCGGCGCCTTGTTCATCGGCCGGAGGCTGGCGAGCTGCCGAGCCCGAAAGACCCTGTTCTCGGGGTCCGCCCCGCCAAGACGGCGAGGCTGAGGGCTCCACATCCTGCCGAGATGAGGAGCACGAAACCGTCCACCGGTGGGTGCCAGATCCCGGAGAACACGCCGCTCAGCGGTCCGTCGGCCCCGACCATGAAGCGCCTCAGCACCCAGAGGAACGACGTGAACTGCGCCACCGCCAGCGCGAGCGCAACCAGCAGGGCACCGAAACCGACCACGGGTGCGAGCCACCCGGCGCGGAGCTGCGACGGGCGCCCCTCGAACCATGCGGCCGCCACATAGCCGGCGAAGATCGGAGCGCCGACACCGACCGCCAGGGTGTAACGCCCCTGCCAGATCAAGCCGTAGTGGTGCCCCGTGGCGACGCCGGCCACCACGGGCACCGCCACGATGGAGATCAACAGCAGCGCCAGCACGGCCCGCTCCCGCCCCGAGCCCACGAGGAAGGCTCCGCAGGTGACGAGCGCGAGGGCGACCACGACCGCCGCCGTGGCAAAGGGGGGTGCCGGCACGTTGTTCGCCCCGAAGACCCCCACCATCTCCGCGAGGTAGTGCGGCGTGGCCGTCAGCGTCTGATGGAAGAGGGAGAGGAAGCTCGAGCGGCTCGGATACCCGAGCTCGTCGAGCCCGTGCTCCTCCACGACCCAAAGGGCGGCGGCGGCGACCGCCAGCAGCACGATCGCACCGGCGAGGCGCCCGCTCCTCCGGCCCGCCAGCGCCCGCACCCGAGCGGCGTCGCCCCCGATGATCGCCGCTGCCACTGCGATGAGCAGCCATGCCGGTGAGACGCCCCGGGACGACGCCAGCAAGCAGCCCGACACGGCGGCGATCACCGTCTCGGCTCGTGCCGAGCTGGGCGGAGCCGAGATCGTGAGGGCGGCGCCCTCACCGGAGGGCCACGGCATCGTCAGACCCAGGAGGGCGCACCAGAAACACACCGCCGAGGTCATCTCCAGTCCGTTCGGGTTGACCGAGGCCGAGTAGTAGATGACCGTCGGCGTGATGGCCACGAGAACGGCCACCACGAGGAGGCGGGAACGGCGCATCGCCAACCACAGGGCCGTGGCGAGCAGGAGGGAGTTGAGAAGGGCGCTGACGAGCCGCATCCAGAGCACCCCGGTGGGGCCGTCGTCGAGCAGGCTCGCCCAACCGACCGCCAGGTAGTACAGGGGCGGGTAGTGCCCGACGTAGGTCGGCAGGGAGATGAGGTGGTCGGGACCCGCCAGCGGCGGCGCGCACACGGCCGTCGTGTCGGTGTGGAAGATGAAGCACCAGTACCGGAACGCGTTCGCCTGCGCCAGGAATCCCGGCACGCGCACGATGGTGGCGGGGTCGTCAGCATTCGAGCTCACGGGCCGACCGACGAGTTGCCCGCGCACGATGGCCTCGGCGCGGATGAGGTGGGCGGGCTCGTCGGGCCCGCTCAGCAACGGGTCGGCCAGCGCCCAGGCGGTCGTCAGGAGAAAGAAACCCGCCACTGCAACCGCCCACGCCCGCAGGCGGGAGCCCGAGCGCCGCGCGCCGCCGGCGCGTTCGGCCGGCCGGGCCTGCGTCACCGAAGGGCTCGGGAGCCGAGCACGCCGGTGGGGACGCAGAGGGCTCGACTCACGCCGATGATGTCTAGTCCACGCCTCCAGCCGGGGACGCCGCCCCGAAGAAGCGATCGGACGGCGGTGCTGCCCTCTCAGTTGCTGAGAGCGAGGCCCGCCGCACTACCCGCGCACCCAGGTGGCCCGCCAGCTGGTCCCAGCGGCGGTCCCCTTCCAGCCAGAGCCAGATCTCCCGGCGCAAGGTCTCGAAGGCGTGCGTCACCACCTCGGGCCGGATGCCAAGGCCTTTGAGCTGATCGGACCAGATGGCGACGGCATGGGCAGCCAGCAGTCCGGGCGCGGCCGAGCGGGCGGCTGCCGGCTCAGGGGCGAGGAGGGCTCGTAGCTCGGCCAAGACCTCGACAGGCTCCTCGAGGGTCGTCAGAGTGACCGAGGGAGGAACGGGTTTGCGGCCGAGTGGGCGTCCCTGCCCCTCGAGGAAGCCGAGACCCTCGGTCACGGCGCCGGCGGTCGCTGTCGTGCTCATCAGTCCCTCCATACCGGGGCGCGGTCGGTGCCCCCGTAGAACGTCACGTGCTCGGCGAAGTCGACGAACAACGGCCCATCCGGGTCGAAGGGTCGCTGTAGGGACTTCCACGCGATCCTCTTGTCGAGGCGGTCGAGCTTCTCGAGCGCCTCGGGTGCCTCGAGGTCGCAGATCTCGAGCTCGCTGCGCACAGCCGCCAGGGCGCGGGCACCCGCCGGCGTCCGCACGAGCACGCTCGAGTAACCCGGCCCGCTCCCCACGCTCCCGATCGAGATGTCGGCGGCCCGACCGAGGAAGTCGGCGCACTCGTCACAACCCTTGAGGGCGGCTCCGTGGAAGTCCTTCACGGCCTCGTCCACGAGCGTGGCACCGGAGCGATCCTCCACGATCAACCGGCCGTGGACGACGTCCACCTTGCCGATCTCGGCGAGGGAGAGGCCGCGCCGTTCGCTCAGCTCTTCAACCATGAGCTTGCGGTAGTCGAAGCTTTTCGTGCACAGGAGCGCGATCGTGAGCACGACGGCGTCCACGGCCGAAACTCCTCGTCGCCACGGACGCGCCTGCAGCGCCCGGATGCCCTGGATCTCGCACGGCGTGCCGACAACGGCGATGCGTGCATCGCTCGCCAGGCCGACCGAGGCCAGGTCCAGGCGCGCCAACGCCATCGTCTGGTTGTAGAAGCTGCCGGCGGCCTCCCGGATTTCCGCGGAAGTCGTGGCGAGGTGAGGAACACCCTTCCACGGATGGTCGGGGTCCTC
>DASPSK010000321.1:0-5852 GCA_035623975.1 Acidimicrobiales bacterium
CTGCGGGTCATGATCGCCGCCATGACCTCGCCGGCCGACGGTCCGCTCGGGGACTCCTGTCTTGCCCTCGACGACGGGAGCGTGCGTTTCTTCAACCAGAACGACGCCCGGCCCCGCGATGTCGAGCCCATCGTCGCCTTCGGCCCCTACGACGGCCATTCCCTCCAGTTCTCCGGGGCGATCTGGTGGCCGGTCGTCTACGACCTGGCAGCCGCAACGAAGAGCGCCCTCGGGGTGCGCAAGCGGGAGAACGGCATGGCGCGTGCGCTCCGCTTCGCCGAGGCGGTCGGCGCGGCCTTCGTGTTCCCCAACAGCGGGCCGCCGGCGTTCCTCGACGACGACCTGTTCGCCTACAACGACTTCGCCGACAGCGAGGACAACCCCTTCCCGGACCAGACGGTGTTTCTCGACTATCTCGCCGCCCACGGTCATGACAACGGTCGCCTGCTGATACCGGGGAGCACGGCAGAGATCACGCCCGGGGTAGCCGGCCCCACCTGTACGGTCACCCATCCCTTCGCGGAGGCCGAGGTTGAGTCGATCTTCACGCGCAAGACGGAGTACCTCGAGGCCTACGCCGCTCGCCAACGCGCCCGCATCGAGGCCGAGCGTGCATCGTGGCCCCGCTACGAGGGCGACCTCGCCCAGGCGCTCGCCGAGTGGTGGAACCCGTTGCTCGAGCTGGCCGACCGGATCGGGCCGGGCGTCGGGGCGTCGGTGCTCCTCGAGATCGGTGAGGAGAAGATCGTCCTCGACTTCGCCGGCCGGGAGGTGCGCCGATGGGCCGGGGAGGAGTGCCGCTACCGCTTCACGATGGCCCATGAGCTCGTCGAGGCCCTCGTCGCCACCCACGAGATCGACTGGGTGAACAGCCTCTTTCTCTCGCTTCGCTTCCGGGCCGCCCGCCGGGGCGCCTACAACGAGTTCAACTACACGTTCTTCAAGTGCCTGGCGCCCGAGCGCCTGTCGTACGCCGAGGGCTGGTACGCCGAGCAGGCGGAGCCCGACGACCTCGTCCAGATCGGCGACTACATGGTGCAACGGCGGTGCCCGCACCTGAAGGCGGATCTGGGGCGTTTCGGGGAGCTGCACAACGGCGTGCTGCAGTGCGGCATGCACGGTTGGCGTTTCGACCTGGCGACCGGGCGCTGCCTCACCTCCGAGGCGCACCACATCGTGGCGATCCCGGTGGGCGAGGCCGCGCCTCCGGAATAGTGGCGGCCCTGGGTCGCCTCCGGGCGCGGCTCCGCGGCGCGAGTCACACGGTGATGAGCTCCGTCTCTCTCGTGAGGGCAGCCAGCGACGCGGGCAGGATCTCCACGCCCAGTCCCGGTCCGCTCGGCACCGTGATGTGGCCGTCGGTGAGCAGGAACGGTGGGGTGATGTCCTCGCGGTAGTACCGCGCCGTCGCCGAGACGTCCCCCGGCAGCAAGAAACCCGGCAACGCCGCCAGCGCCAGGTTCGCCGCCCGCCCGATACCCGTCTCGAGCATGCCGCCACACCACACCGGGACACCGTGGGCGGCACAGACGTCGTGGACGGCCCGGGCTTCGAGGTACCCGCCGACCCGGCTGGCCTTGATGTTGACGACCGAGCAGGCGCCGAGGGCGATGGCGGTGGCGGCGGAGCGCGCCGACACGATGGACTCGTCGAGGCAGATGGGCGTCGTCACGCGGCGGGCGAGCTCGGCGTGTCCGAGCAGATCCTCCTCGTCGAAGGGCTGCTCGATCAGTAGCAGGCCGAAGTCGTCGAGCCTGGCGAGATGGCCGAGATCGCTCCGCCGGTAGGCGGTGTTCGCGTCCACCTGTAAAAGGAGGTCGTCGCCGAAGTGCTCCCGCACGGCCTGCACGGCTGCTACGTCCCAGCCGGGCTGGATCTTCAGCTTCACGCGGCAGTATCCGTCGTCGAGGTAACCGGCGACGGCCTCGAGCAGCTCGGGGATCGAAGCGGTAATGCCCATGGACACACCTGGGGCAATCGTCTCGGACACGCCACCGAGGAACTGGCTGAAGGACATGCCGGCCGCCCGCAGCTCGGCATCGAGCAGCGCCATCTCGAGGGCCGACTTCGCCATCCGGTGACCCTTCACGGCGGAGAGCCGCGGCCCGACGTCGGCAGCGCTCAGCTCCGGGTCCCCGGCCAGGCGAGGAACGAGGTGCCGGCGGATGGTGAGCCAGGCACCGTCGACGTACTCGGAGGAGTACAAAGGTTCGCTCCCGGCCCCGCACTCCCCCCAGCCCTCCCCGAGGTTCGTGAGGACGCGGATCACGAGCGCCTCCCGCGTCGTCTCGGTGCCAAAGGACGTGCGAAACTCCCGCACGAGCGGCAGGTTCAGGCGCCGCAGCTCGACGGCTTCGATCTTCACACGTCCATCATGGCGCCGCCCGGCGGCGCGCTCCACGCCGGCGATGATCGGAGCTCGGTCCGAGCTTCAACCGGTAGCGTCCTTTGGCGTGCCCGACCACTCCGTCCCCTTGCTCGAGGCGGACGCCGCCACTGATCCGTTCGACCAGTTCGCCGCCTGGTACGCCGAGGCGTCACAAGTCGCCCGCGTGCCCGAGGCGATGGCCGTGGCGAGCGCCGATGTCGACGGCAGGCCGTCGGTGCGGATGGTGCTGTTGAAAGGCTGGGACTCGAGGGGTTTCGTCTTCTTCACCCATTACGGCAGCCGCAAGGGCCACGAGCTCGACTCGAATCCCCGAGCGGCCCTCCTCTTCCACTGGGACGAGCTCGGCCGCCAGGTCCGCATCGAAGGCGTTGTCGAGCGGATCACCCCCGCGGAATCGAACGACTACTTCGCCACCCGGCCTCTCGGTGCGCAGATCGGCGCGCACGCCTCGAATCAGAGCCAGCCCATCGAGAGCCGGGACGTCCTCGACGAACGCGTGCAACGGCTGCGAGAGACCTATGCGGGCACAGCGGTGCCGCGGCCGGATACCTGGGGCGGCTACCGCCTGACGGCCCAAGTGTTCGAGTTCTGGCAGAACCGGGACGACCGGCTGCACGATCGTCTGCGCTACACGGCGAGCGGAGGTGCCTGGCGGCGAGAGCGGCTGCAGCCGTGAGGTCGCGCGGCGAACTCAGTCGTTTCGGAGAAGGACCTCGAGGGTGGTGAGATCCGGGTCGACCGCATAGGCGATCCGCACACCGTCCGCGAGAGCTTCGGTGAGGGCCGCCACTGCCTCGGGTGTCACGAGCTCGCCCGGGGCGAGCACCGGGACGCCCGGGGGGTAGGGGGCCACCAGCTCCGCGCTCACGCGGCCGATGGCCTCTGCGATCGGGACGCGCTCGCTGGTGCCGAAGAACGCCTCTCGCGGCGGCACGATCAGCTGCGGCTCGACGACCCAGGCAGCCGCCGTCGCCAGTGTCCGCGCCGGCCCGCGGCGAGCCTCGATCGAGCGAATCAGCTGCTCGGTGAAGCGCTCGACGTCGGCTTCGACGTCGGCGACGGTGACAAGAGCCACGATCGTGTCTCGGTCCGCCATCTCGACGGGTATGCCCGCATTGATGAGATCTGCCTCCACCTCCACGCCATGCGCGCCGGTGCCGGCGATGGCGACGGCCAGCTTGGCGGGATCCACGCCCGGCCCTTGCAGCACGTTCAAGCCCTCCACCTCGGAAAGGCGTCGCCGCGCCGTCGCCACCATTTCCAGCATGCGGGCGATGAGACGCTCGCCGTGCTGCTCCATGAGGGCGCGGGCGGCATCGATGCTGGCAAGGATCGAGCCGGCCGGACTCGTCGTATGCGTCGCCTCGAAGGCACGTTCGAAGCGGGCGGCATCGATCCGCTCCGTGCGGGCGAGCACGAGGGCAGCCTGGGTGTACGACGGCAGGGTCTTGTGAGCGCTCGTGACCATGGCGTCTGCGCCTGCTCCGATGGCGTGGGGGGGCAGATCCGGGTGGAACCCGAAGTGGGCCGCCCAAGCGGCATCCACGATGAGGGGAACTCCGGCTGCGTGGGCGACGCGGGCATGCTCACCCAGATCGGAGAACGTCCCGACGTAGGTGGGCTCGACGAGGAGAACGGCCCTCACCTTCGGGTGCTGCGCGAGCTTCCGGGCCACCCGCGCGGGAGTCACGCCCGTCGGGAGCCCGGTGACGTCGTCGACTTCGGGTTGGACCCAGATGGGTTTCAGGCCAGCCAGGACGAGGCCGAGCAGCAGTGACCGGTGCAAGGTCCGCGAGACGATGACCTCGTCGCCCGGTCTGCCGATGGCGAGGGCGAGAGCCTGGTTCCCATGCGTCGAGCCGGCCACCGAGAAACGGCAGACATCGGCCCCGAATGCCGCCGCCGCCCGCTGCTCGGCCTGTTCGAGCCAGCCGTGCTGGTACTTGACGGTGTCGAGACCACCCGCCATGGGAAAGTCGCCCTCCACGACCACCCCGGTGAGGATCCTCGAGCCCTTGTGCCCCGGTGTCGTGAACGAGTGCTCACCGGCGGCTCGGCGGTCGAGGGCCGCCAGGTACGCGGCCAGGAGGGGCGCGTCGGCGGCGAGGTCGAGAGGATCGCGGGGGTCTGGGCGGTTGGCGTGAGCGTTGTCGGCCATGGCGGGACAGTTGTACACCCCCTGGCCCTCCGGGCCGCACACCGCCGGCTCGTGGAGGCCGCCTTGCGGTGGGCCGCCCCGGTGTATCGTCGCGGCTCGGCCTCGGTGATGACCCGGGCGCCCCGGGGCTATAGCTCAGCTGGTTAGAGCGCAGCACTGATAATGCTGAGGTCAGAGGTTCAAGTCCTCTTAGCCCCACTACAACATCCCGCGCTGGGATAAGAGAGAGGGGCAAGGGAAACCGGTACACCCATCCCCACCCCTCCACCCCTCCCTCCCGGTCGCAGACAGAGCTGAGGGTCAGGCCAAACCGGTACACCCACGGCTACTAGCTGTGTCGGTCTGGCGCGAGACTCTGCGAGTGCGATATCGGCTCCGCATCGTCCGTGCCCAGTCCCTTGAGAGGGTCGTGCGAGCAGTCGACGAAGAGGCGGCCGTGAAGAAGGTGCAGGAGGAGCTCGAGCGTCCGTACAGCTTCCTCGGTCCTTGGACGATCGACGCGATCGAGGTCGAGGTTCTTGGAGTGGAGGCCGTGCCCATTGGTGCCACCGATCCCGTGACTGGGGAAGCCTTGCTGCTCACGGTAGCCGAGGCTGCGAAGCGACTGGGTATTAGCCAGAGCACCCTTCGTCAGCTCATCGCCTCGGGTGAGATGGAACACGTGCGGGTGGGGAGACGCATTCTTCTCAGCCGGACCGGGCTCCAACGCTTCATCGAGGCAAACACTCGCACGGGCTACAGCTACTAGCTGTGGCCAACTCCCTGAGCTGGCCGAAGATCGTCACCACCAGGGCGTCAACGTCAGCCTTCGTCTCCCGGCGTCCAGTGAAATTCATCATCTTCGTCTTCGGAGGCTTGTCTACCCTCTTCACAGTCGCACCCGTCCACCTGGCACCGGCCTGACGAGTGGTAGGTCTCGGCAAAGTGCTGAGTGTCGGCCGCTGGCCACGTTTCTCCGCACTCGTTGCAGAGGAGCGTGTCGGGGTCTTGCAGCTGGATGTTGCCCATGCACCACGGGCAATGCGCAAAGCCCTCCAGCCAAAGCCCGTCGAGTCCATCCTGCGTCACTTCAGAGGCCGCCCTTCTTTCGAGCTTGATTGTGCTCCCAGTTGGGTGGGTGTTCGGGCTGGGGGTCAAACAGTCTGGGAGAACACCGGTCAAGAGCTCTATGACGGCGGAAGTCGTTCTGGCGCTCTATCAGGCAGATTGCTCCCATCGTTGGCTGACGTATGCTGCGACCTCTGCGTCCGGCACCACCCTCGTCGAGTTGTTGATCCGGACGTAGAAGAGCTTCTCACCCTTCGC
>DASPSK010000322.1:0-3089 GCA_035623975.1 Acidimicrobiales bacterium
CGGAACGTCGGGAACGCATCGAGCACGCGCTCTCCTTCATGGGCCTCGAGGAGTCTGCCCACAAGCTGGTGCGCGAATTCTCCGGAGGCATGGTGCGGAAACTCGAGATCATCCAGTCGATGCTGCACCGCCCCGAAGTGCTCTTCCTCGACGAACCGACCATCGGCTTGGACCCGGCGGCACGTCAGGGTGTCTGGGAGCAGGTCCGCGATCTGATCGCGGCCGAAGGCACCACCCTCATCCTGACGACGCATGACATGGAGGAGGCCAGCGAGCTGTGCGAGGAGGTCGTGATCATGCATCTCGGGCGCGTCGTGGCGCGCGGTTCTCCCCTGGAGATCGCTCGGTCCGCGGGCGAGAAGGCCACGCTCGACGACGCCTTCATCGCGTTCACCGGCGACACCGGCGAGGTGGAAGGAGGGCTCCGACATGTCGCTCGCACAAGGCGCACCGCCAGCAGGCTCGGCTGAGCACGTACCGGGTGCCGGTCGGTACGGGAGCCCGGTCCCTCGGTTCGTAGAGGATGCGCTCGCCATCGCGGACATGGAGGTGCACAAGCTCCGGCACGACCCGGCCGAGGTCTTCACGCGTGCCGTACAACCTGTCTTGTGGCTCCTCATCTTCGGTGAGGTGATGGAGAGAACACACGCGATCCCCACGGGAAACCTTGCGTACATCGACTATCTCGCACCGGGTGTCCTGGCCCAGAGCGCGCTGTTCGTCTCGATCTTCTACGGCATCGCCGTGATCTGGGAACGCGACCTCGGCGTCCTCCACAAGTTCCTTGTGAGCCCCTCGTCGCGTGTCGCCATCGTCTCGGGCAAGGCGGCATCGGCAGGCGTACGGGCCCTCGCCCAGGGCACCATCGTGTACATCGTGGCTGCCGCCCTCGGCGTCGACCTTCGCCTGAGGGTCCCGGCGCTCACCGGGGTGATCCTCGTCCTGCTCCTCGGGGCGGCCCTGTTCGCGACCTTCTCGTTGATCATCGCCTGCCTGGTGAAGACCCGAGAGCGGTTCATGGGTATGGGGCAGGTGCTCACGATGCCCCTCTTCTTCGCGTCGAGTGCGATCTACCCGATCGTCATCATGCCGCGTTGGTTGCAGGCTTTTGCTCACATCAACCCGCTCACGTACCAAGTCGACGCACTGAGAACGCTGATGCTCGCCCACGGACGGTCGGCCTTCGGGCTCGGGACGGACTTCGCGGTCCTCGTAGGGGTCCTCCTCGCGCTCACGGCTGTCGCTGCCCGGATTTACCCACGCGTCATCACATGAACTGCTAGAGCGACAGCGGGAAACCGCCCGGGGCCGCTCACCTACCGTGCGCCTGCCGCTCGCCTGCCGTGCGCTTGCCGTGGCGGCAGGGGCAACGCTCGGGAGGCCTACGGGTCGGGACTCCGCGCCGTGCCCATGTGCCAGGCCGCGCAGAGGTCGCACTGGTACACGCTCATGTCGACCCCTGACTCCCGGCGGCGCTCGTCCGCCGCCGCTGTGGCCTCGCGCTGGGTGGGGAAGGCGGTCTTCGGCTGGCCGTCGGCCCGGAAGTGCGAGCCCAGCCGGACGGGGCGATGGTCGGGCGCGTCCCGGGGCCTGACGGTGCGACCTCTCCGGCGCCTGGCCATGGCGCCATTGTGCGCCACCCGCGTGAGGTGGGCGGGGCATGCGGTGCCGGCGGGAGACCCGCATCCACGCGGCGGACCCGCCGAGCGGCGATACTGCACGGTCGAGACGGCGAAGCGGGAGACCTCCCCATGCCCAGGCGCTACCTGCAGTTCGAATTCGAGGTGGGGGAGGTGGAGCCCCACCTCGTCGCCTTCCGTTTCGACCTTGTGCTCGGCCCCCTGGACATCACCGTCGACGGGCGCCGTGTCGTCTCCAAGCTCGATACGTTCAGCCTCCGCCGTGTGGAGCGCTACGGGTTGTGCGTCGGGCGGAGGGAGCGCCACGACGTCTTGATCGAGAAGGTCCGCAAGCCCGTGGTGGGCGGACTGCTGCCCCAGGAGTGCTGGGCCTACGTCGACGGTCGGCTGATCGGGCGGTTCACCAACTCGACCTCCAGGGCGAACCACGCCCGGCCACGTGCCCGCTCCGCCCGGCCGCTCGTCACCCGGCGGTCCACGCCGTCGCCCCCGCCGCTGCCGTCCTGAGTCCGGCCCCGCCCCGGCGGCCCCGGCGCCGTCCTCAGCGCCCTGTCCACACCGGCGGGCGTTTCTCCAAGAAGGCGCGCACGCCCTCGCGCCCGTCGGCCGACGCCGCGGCCGTGCCCAGGGCGCGTTCGGTCACCTGCCAACCGAGCTCGTCGTCGGAGCCCACGAAGTCGTTGACGGCGGCCAGGCAGGCCTGCACCGAGAGCGGCGCGTTGGCGCACACCTGAGCCGCCAGCGCCAGCGCCCCCGCCAGCGCCTGGCCAGGCTCGGTGAGCACGTTGACCAGGCCGACCGCGTGCGCGCGTTCGGCGTCGATGGGCCGTCCGGTGAGCACGAGCTGGCGGGCCACGTTGAGCGGGAGGGCCCGGGGCCCCCGGAAGAGCCCGGCGCACGTCGGGACCACGCCGATGCCGACCTCGGGCAGGCCGAAACGGGCCGTGTGGGCGGCCACCACGAGGTCGCAGGCGAGCACGATCTCGAGGCCGCCGCCGAGGGCGGGCCCTTCCACTGCGGCCACCAGCGGCTTGCGCCGCCGGCGGCGGATGATCCCGTACTCGCCGCCGCGCTCGGTCGCGTAGTCACCCGCTGCGGTCAGGTCGCTCCCGGCGCTGAAGACCTCGGTGGTGCCGGTGAGGACGCCGGCCCAGAGGGTGTCGTCGTCGTCCAGCGTGTTGAGCGCGGCGTCGAGGGCGTCCGCCATGACCCGGTCCACGGCGTTGCGCTTGGCGGCGCGCTCCATCGAGACGATCAGCACGTTGCCGTCGCGCCGGGTGCGCACGGAGGGAGCCCCGTCCGGCGCGGCCTCGGCCGGGGCCACCGGGGCGCTACCGGCGCTCGTGGAGGTCGGGCAGGGCGATGTGCGAGCCCCAGGTGGCTCCGAACTCTGCGGCTTGGGCCATGCGCCCCGCGGTGACCTCGTCGCCGTCCCCGGCTCGCCGGAGG
>DASPSK010000325.1:0-35401 GCA_035623975.1 Acidimicrobiales bacterium
ACCGTCGCTTAGCACTCCTCGGTGCCGGTCGGCGGAGTGCCCTCCGCCCAGATCACACGTTCTTGGGGCATCTTGGCGTACCCGACTCGCACCGCACCCCGAAGGACGCGCTCGCCAGCCCTCGAGTGAGCTACTGCCTGCTTCCACCAGCGGGCAGGTCTCAGTGGTCAGACAACTGGCTTTCGCCCCGAAACGATCGCCGATACCGTCTTACGGCCCATTCCGGAAACCTCGGCGATCTGACGGATAGACGCGCCAGTGCGATGTGCGACCCGAATCATGTCGTCTCGGATTAGTGCCTCCTTCGCCGCCCTCTCTGCGCTCAATCCCACGACAGCCAGAGCGGCTCCAACCTCGCCCTCTTCGCCGACTCTGTACTTGTCCATCGCCGCATTGGCCGCGGCGACCTGAGCGTCGCTGTAGCTCACGACTCCTCCTCCCTCAGCGCGGCGGCAAGTCTGTCCCGGATCGCCATGAGAAGTGGGACCCGAGGGGACACCTCGCCGCGGGCTTCGGCGTCGTTGAGGTGCGCCAGGGTCATGCCCAGGAGCTCCAGCGCCTCGATCCGTTCGAACTCGACTCTGACCACTGGATCGATTGTAACCACTGGTGGCCCATTTCGGACCACCAGCTTCGTTGAAGCGATCCCGACGCTGGAAGGCAATCCAAATCAGTAGGCGGTCTCAACCGGTAGACGCAAGGATCGGCTCATCCCCTCGGCTCGCATCTTCCGCGCCAGCCGGCGCTCGGGCAGGGTGAGAATCCCCATGACAGGCCTCCTCGGTCGGTCAGCTCAGAGTGCATGACTCACCGAGGTATTGCGCGGACTGGTTGAGACCGCCGTAGCAAAGCTACGAACGATCGGCTCGGCATCGCCACGAACGACCTGTTCGGGCTAACTCGGTTGCATTCGAGCAGACCACGTGGACGAAAAGCATCTGATTCTGTGACCGGCGCTGAGCGGCTGCACCCTCGACACCTTGTGAGGATCGCGGCTGGTTCGAGTCGCCGCTCGTCGTGTAACCCGTCGTTTGGGACGCCCCGGACCTGGACCGCCGGGGTGACAACGCATAACCGTCGATCCGTCGCGGTCACTCGTTTCGAGCCGATATTCGGTGTGCGGTTCTGTGCACGACCGCAGTTGCGAGTGGCCACATAGCGGACTGGCGGCCAGCGAACTGTCGGAGAGCTCACATAGGTGTCATCGAGTGCGTGCGTGGCACGACCAGCCCGGGCACGACACCAGGATCGACCAGCAGCAGGATGCCGAGGACAAGGAGCAGGGCTGCCGTCCCATAAGTCGCGACCCTTGGTGCGGGCACCGTCTTTTCCACGGTGATAAGAGCGGCGACGAGCGCCATCCATTCGATGCTCATCACTCCGAGGGCGAACAGAGCTGCCATCAACGCCCAGCAACACCCGAGGCACCAGAATCCGTTTCGCGCTCCCATGCGAAGAGCACCTGCAGGACCGTCACGCCAGGAACCCAGAAGGAGTCCGAGCGGACTCCGACACTTGCCGAGGCAGGCCTCCTTGAGAGGAGTTAGCTGGTAGATGGCCGCGGCGATCACGGTCGCCCCTGCCAGATCCTGGCCTGCCCGATCCCACGTGACACTGCTGCCCGCCGCCCAGCCGATCAGCTTGCCGACCCCGAAGGTCAGCAGACCTGCGACAGCCCAGTCGAGCAGGTATCCGATCGTGAAGAGGAGGGGCCACGTTGGGGACCGTCGGCGGGTCATGCGCGCATAGAGAGCAACGGTGGGCGCCACAGCGGGCAGCATCATGGCGCCCATCATCACGACCCAGACACCGATAAACCATCCGAGGCTGCCGAGCCCGCTCCACGGGCCGGCATACATGCCCCGCATCTCGTTTATCGTCCACCACCAGCCGACTCCGGCGAAGACGAATAACAGGACCACCAGGCCGAGCCGCGCGCGGGCCGCGGCGTAGGCCGGCGCCAGCCCGGCCCCTCGGCCGCTGCGCTCTGGGGTGAGTATGGTCAACTGATCAGGCGGCCCAGGAGAACTCAGCCTTGGAGAGGCCCGTCTTGCCCTCATACGTGATACCGAAGGCCTCGATGCGCGACCGCTTCGCCTCGGCCATCGTCAGGTCGGAGCCGATCGGGTGGAACATCCCGTCGAAACGGACCGGCTGCCCGGTCTCGATGCCGAAGGGCACGATGTCCTCAATCTCGAAATCGATCTTGTCCGCCACCTTGACGCTGTGGCGGAGGCCGTCATCCTGCACCTCGATGGTCGCCCGCTCCACGCCCAGTATCTCGCCCACGAGCGGCGCTAACCCGGCCATCGGCCCACCCAGCTGCCCGCTGAACACCTGCACGAGTTTTTCGAACTGGTCGTCGCTCGCACCGTCGTCGATGAACATTCCGAGCCGCCAGTTACCCTCGGTCATCACCTTCGGAGTATCGGCAATCATCACGACCTTTCGGCCTGCAATATCGGTACCTTCGATGTTCCCCTCACGAATGTTGAAAGCCAAGCTCACACGACAGAAGTCATAGGTCGCCCCGTGGTCGAACGACAGATTGCACGGGCACATCAACTCGCACGAACACGTCTCGACATAGCTGCCCTTGAGTTGCCACGCCATCGTCGGACCACCCTTCTCGCGCACGGACTTCCCGTGTGTACTCTCCTCGCAAAGACTCGTCAAGCGCGTCCGATCAACGCACCATTACACAACGGACGAGCCGCGACTGCAGCCGTTCGCCGCAGTCTGGCATCCAGCACGAAGCGGAGCTCCGGCCCGTTACAGCGCTGGCCAGCCCCAGTAGCCCCACGGCTGGCTTGCTGGCCACGCCGGTGCCGAATCGAATGGCTCGTCACAGCCCAGCCTGTGAGTCGAGGCGTGACCTTCGCGCCCGATCACGTGATGGGCGGAACGCACTGCCACGCTGGATAGTGAGCGATCTGTGCTCGCTCCGGCCCCTCTATTGACGAGTTACTGCCAGCTCTTGCTACTGATTGGCTACTGAACTCCGGTTACCCACCAAGACTGGAGCGGACTCTGTGGACAAACGCCCTGACCAGAGCACACCAGGCGGACAGCAGATCACGGCCTGGACGAACGGGGATCCCCCTACGGATCAGAAGGTTGGGGGTTTGAGTCCCTCCGAGCGCGCTACTGAACTGCCTCGGCAGCCGATACACCTGCTTGCACCGGACCGCCGATCGGGTCTTGGAGCGGGAAGTGGCAAGCCGCCTCGTGGCCAGGCCCGAACTGGCGCAGCGGAGGCTCGATCTCGACACAGATCTCCCGGGCGGCTGGACAGCGCGTGCGAAACCGGCACCCAGACGGAGGCCTCACCGCGCTCGGCAGCTCGCCCGTGACGCCGGCGGCTTTCTTTCCACGTTCTACGGCCGGGTCGGGTTCGGGAATGGCGGCGATCAGCCCAGCCGTGTAGTGGTGTGCCGGTCGGTGGTAGATGTCGTCGCCAGGCCCGACCTCCACCAACTTGCCCAGGTACATGACACCGATCCGGTTGGCCAGGTACTTCACGACGGCAAGGTCGTGCGAGATGACGATGTACGTGAGCCCGTGGGTTGCTTGGAGGTGTTTCATCAGGTTCAGGACCTGAGAACGGATCGAGACGTCGAGGGCGCTGACGGGCTCGTCTGCCACGATCAGCTGAGGGCTGAGAGTCAAGGCGCGCGCCAGCCCGATCCTCTGGCGCTGCCCGCCGGAGAACTCGTGCGGGAATCGCTCGACGGAGTTGGCGGGCAGCCCGACCTCGTGGAGCAGTTCGGCGACGATCTCGTGTTGCCGACGCCGGCTGGCGGAACGCTGCGTGGACATCGGTTCGCGAAGGATCGCCCCGACCCGCATTCGCGGGTCGAGAGAACCGATCGGATCCTGGAACATCATCTGCAGGTCCCGCCGGAAGCGCCGCAACCCGACGCCGCTCAGCTGGGCTATGTCGGTACCCCGCAGCAAGGCACGCCCGGAGTTCGGTCGCTCGAGCCCGACGATGATCTTGCCGAGCGTCGTCTTGCCGCATCCTGACTCGCCGACCAAGCCAAAGGTCTCGCCACGCCCGACCGTGAAGGACACCCCGCTCACGGCCTTCACCGACCCGACCCTCCGCTGCAGCACGGCGCCGGCCGTCACCGGGTACTCGAGCACCACGTCTTCGAGCACGAGCAGGCGATCGGAGTCGTCGGCTGCGGCTGCGGCTGCACCCTTCGGGGCAGGCCGCAGGGCAGCAGCGAAACCGTAGGCGGCGGTCGACACTGGCCGGTCTGCAGCGCCGTTTTCCCTGCCTTCGACACCGTCCCCCCCTTCGACAGCGACCGTCGCTTCGCGCCCGTCGGTCGGCCCGTCGACCGGATGCCAGCAGGCGAACAGGTGCATCCCTCCACCTCTGGTCAGAGGCGGCTCATGCGACCGGCAATCGTCGGCTGCGTACCAGCACCTCGCAGCGAAACGGCACCCCACCGGAGGCTCCGTCAAGTCCACCGGTATCCCCGGGATGCTGTGCAGCCGCACGTTGCGGTCCTGTGTGACGAGCGGGATCGAACCGAGCAAGCCCTGTGTGTAGGGGTGGTGCATGTGGCGGAAGAGATGGTCCGTGGTCGAGGACTCCACCAGCCGGCCTGCGTACATCACATTCACCCGGTCGGCTCGGCCGGCGACGACACCCATGTCGTGGGTGATGAGCAGCACCGCCATTCCGAGCCGCTCCTTCAGATCGTCGAGGAGCCGCAGGATCTGGGCCTGGATCGTGACGTCGAGCGCAGTCGTAGGTTCGTCTGCGATCAGCAGCTTCGGTTCGCACGACAGGGCGATGGCGATCATCACTCGCTGCCGCTGGCCACCGGAGAGCTGGTGCGGGTAGTCGCCGAGGCGCTCGCCGGGCCGGGGAAAGCCGACGAGGCCGAGCACCTCTGTAGCCCGGTCCAAGGCGGCGGCCTTGCTGGCGCCACGGTGCAGGCGGACGGGCTCGGCGATCTGCTCGCCGATCGGCATCGTCGGGTTGAGTGAGGTCAGCGAGTCCTGGAAGATCATCGCCACCTCGTTGCCGCGCACCCCACGCATCTCGGTCTCACTCAGACCGACGAGATCGCGCCCGTCGAGGCGGATCGAGCCACCGACGATACGTCCGCCTCCCGGCAAAAGACGCATGATCGAAAGCCCGGTCATCGACTTGCCGCACCCCGACTCGCCGACGAGACCCAGCGTCTCACCGGGTTCGATCCTGAAGTTGACGTTGCCCACGGCCTGGACGACGCTGCGCGAGAGCTGGATGTGGGTCGAAAGGTCGTCTACCTCCAGCACCGGCGCCGGCACCGGGGTCACCGCCTCCGGAGCCGCACGTCGATGGTGTCGCGCCATGCGTCGCCGATGAAGTTGAACGCCATCACGACGAGCACGAGGCAGCCCCCAACCGGGTAGACGAGCCACCAGTAACCGTCCTGCAGATAGGTGAGCCCTCCGGACAGCATGTCTCCCCAGTCGACATTGGGGTACGGGAGCCCGAAGCCGAGAAACCCGAGAAAGGCGAGCAACACGATGGCATCGGCCACCTGGAAGGTGGCATTGACGATGACGACGCTGAGCGAGTTCGGGATGAGGTGCTTGTAGATAAGCCTGCGCCTCGTCGCTCCCATCGTCCGCGCTGCCAGCACGAAGTCCCGCACCCGCAACGAGAGCACTTCGCCGCGCACGAGCCTTGCCGAGCCGAGCCAGGAGAAGATCCCGATGATGAGGGACAGCTTGAAGACACTCGGCCCGAAGTGGGCGCTCACGATCAGCACGACGAGAAGAAGGGGCACGGACAGAAGCACGTCGACGATCCGCATCAAGGCCGCATCCAAAAACCCGCCGACGAGGCCGGCAACGGCACCGACCAGTGTCCCGATCAAGGTGGCGATGACAGAGGACAGGACGCCAATCTCGAGCGACGATCGGCCGCCTGCCATGATCAGTCCGAGCTCGTCGAGGCCGGCCGCATCCGTGCCTAGCGGGTGGCCGCTGCCGGGCGGGAGGAGCTGGTTGAAGGTCACCTCTGTGGTGTCGCCGTGGTAGAGAAACGGCCCGAGATAGCAGAACAGCAAGAAGAAGAGCACGATCGCCATACCGGCGACGGCGAGCTTGTTCTCGACGAAGGACCGCAAGGCGAGCCGCCATCCCGCACGCGGACCTTGGACCTGGCCGCCTTCGGGGATTTCCGGCCCTGCCCGTGGCACAACGCCCGGGACCGGGACGGGAGCGGGACCGACCGTGGCGGCCATTTTCAGGCGATCCGTATCCGGGGATCGGCAACGCACAAGGCGACATCAGCGATGAGGTTCCCGATCACCGTGAGCACCCCGCCAATCAGCACGAGAGCGATCACGGTCGGGAAGTCCTCGCTGTTGAGCTCGTTCACGAACAGAAGGCCGAGGCCGTGGAAGTTGAACAGGTACTCCTCTATGACATCGCCGCCTATGAGCGCCGGTATCGAGAGGCCGACAAGGGTGATCATGGCGAGGCTGGCATTCCTGAAGAGGTGGCGGCGCAGCACCCCCCGCTCGGAGAGGCCTTTGGCTCGGGCGAGGCGGATGTAGTCCTGCGCGAGGGCGTCCAGCGCCGACGATCGCATGTAGCGGGAGTAGCCGGCGATGCTCGTCGAGGCAAGCGTGACGATCGGGAGGAACATTGCCCGGATGTCGAGAATATTCTGCCAGATCGATTCCGACTGGCTTGCCTCCGCTGGGAACCAGTGCACCTGCAGGGCCAGGAGGCCGATCAGGAGCAGCCCGAGGAAGTTGTCCGGCATCGAGTAGGCGGTGAAGGCCGCCGCCGTGAGCGACTGGTCGAGGAGCGTGTTACGCCTGACGGCCTGCAGGATGCCCAGCGGGATGGCGAGCACGACGGCGAGGAAGATGGCGATGCCGCAGAGGTAGGCGGTGCGTGCCCAGTTCTCGCCGAGCAGGGAGTCCACGGTCTGGTTGAGCTTGTACGAGTACCCGAGGTCGCCGTGGACGAGCTGGTTCAAGTAGGTCACGAACTGGTCCCAGACCGGACGGTCGTACCCGTGCGCCCTGTTCCAGTACGCCACGGCCAGAGCACTTACCTTGTCACCGAGAACAGCCCTGCCGGGGGAGGGGGCCACCACGTGGATCATGATGAAGGTGAGGAGGGCGATCCCGAGGACAACGATCACCGCGATGAGCATCCTGCGGATTATGTAAGCCGTCATCTATAGCTCCCGGCCGACCCAGCACTTGTCGGTCACATCGTCGTCCTCCTCGCCCTGCCCGGTGGGATGGGCGGCTAATGCTTGGTGAAGTACCAGTATTCAGGCATGTACTGGTACTGCGACGATGCCTGGAAACTTGACGCCGGGCCTGCCAGCTTGTTGCTGAACGCCGTGATCAGGTCGGGGTTCGGCTGGAACATCCCCGGCAGCTGCTCGGTGAGGAAGCTGATCTCGTTGAGCACTGCGTCCGGGTTGTCCGAATGCAGGGAGTCGTTGACGAGGCTGTCGTAGGTTGGGTTCGAATAGTCGCCGGTGTTGAACGAGCCCGTCGTGTTGAAGATGCCATCCTGCGTCGGGTAAAGGACGTCGGTGTCACCCCCGTAGTCCTGCATTGCCCAGAGACCGTCATGGTCCGGGTCGGCGGGATCGGAGAGCTCGCTGATGATGTAGTTGAACGTCTTGGCCTGGAGGTTGATGGATATCCCGATCAGCTTTGCGGCGGAGGCGATCGCCTCGCACTGAGCTCCGATAACGGCCGGCTGACTGGCGTAGACGAGGTTCCACGTAAGCGGCGTACCGGCGGGAATCCCCGCGCCGCACTCGTTCGGGCCGGTGCCGGCCTTGGCGCATGTCGTGGTTCCGTCGGGGACAACCTTCCAGCCGTGCGAGCTGAGCAACCGCAAAGCTGTCGAGATGCTGTAGGGATAAGGGTTCTTGAGGGCGTTGGGCGGAGCGAACGGACTCTTGGGGATGGCCGGCACAGGTCCGTAGGCCGCTCCGGCCGCACCGTCGAACATCCCTCGTGCCGAGATGACTCCCTGCTCGTCCTGAAGGTGAGCGAGCGCTTGGCGAATGTAGAGCTGGGAGATGATGTTGTCGAAGTCGCCCGTGCGGTCCTTGAAGTTGTAGACGATGAAGCTGTTGCCGAAGTCCGGGTAACCCCAGACGTCGTAACCGAGCGACTTGAGCCTCGGGACCTGTTGCAGATCACTGAAATCCACGAAACCCACATCCAGGTTCCCGCTCAGCAGCTCGTCGAACTCGGCCTCCGTGGAGGTGAAGGCGACGTCGTCGATCGTCGTGATGTGCGGCTTCACCGGTCCGCTGTAGTTGGGATTGGCGACGAGAACGTTCCCATCCGTCGACGGGTCGAAGCTCTTTATCCTGTAGGGACCGTCTACGACCTGCCAGAGCGGATCGGAGCCGTAAGTGGAGAGCTCGCTCGACTCGGCGTTGAGGAACTTATAGATCGCCTCGGCGTTGGCGAGGTTCCTGAAATTGATGATCGGGCCGTTGAGGCGGGTCTTGGACCAGGCGTGAGCGGGCAGTGGGGTGATCGTGGCGAGCTGGTCGAGGAACTGGAAGGTTGGGTTGAACGACTTGCTGAGTGTGATCACAGCCGTGGTCGGACTGGGCGTCGCCACCGACACGAGGTCCTGCGGGAACTCCCCAGGCGTGAAGGATCCGTCGTTGTCAGGGCTCAGCACGACCGCCGCGTAGGCCAGATAGCAGTAGAAGGCAACGTCGGTCGACGTCACCGGCTGCCCGTCCGACCACTTCCAGTTGCTCCGCAGGGTGATGGTCGCCACCTTGTCGTCGTCGCTGAACTTGGGCGGCGCAGGCGAGATGCTGTCCGGCCAGTCGATCGTCGGTGCGTAGCCGAGAGGTGCCCACCACAGCGACCGCCACATGTAGTCGACGAGGCCGTCGACGGTCCCGACCGAGTCGTCGGCGGCCGGGACGATCGGGAGGATGTAGGTCGGACCGCCGCCCGGCGACTCGGCAATGGAGAGGGTGCCACCCATGATCGGCGTACCAGACGATGGCGGCAGAGATCCGTATTGGCCGTTCGACGGTGTCGTGACACCGCCAGCGGGACCGCTCCCAGATTTGGTGCCCGAGCCGCATGCTGCCAGCACCAACGCCGCTGCCGCCAAGGCTCCGGCTGTGCGAACCCGCGTTGACGTGGCCCTCATGCCTCGTAGCTCCTTTCAGGCGACGCCTGTGTCCCGACCGATGGCCCCATTTTG
This sequence comes from Acidimicrobiales bacterium, assembly GCA_035623975.1. Classification (GTDB taxonomy): domain Bacteria; phylum Actinomycetota; class Acidimicrobiia; order Acidimicrobiales; family Bog-793; genus JAKACA01. Next base: position 9,235 of record DASPSK010000325.1, read on the forward strand.
GCCCCCGCGGGTCAGTTGTGCTGGGCGTCAGTCCGCCGAGCGGAGTTTTCGACCGCTGAGCCGCACGCAGGAGGCGGACCGAGCGCCCTGGCGGCATGTCTTCGGATCGACTGGGTCGGGGCAGTCACGTCACTTGGCTGACGTGCGTACAAGTGAATCCGACAGTGGAGACTGCGATCCCTCAGCCGTTGTCCGCGCTGCTAGTCGTCGCGCGAATCTTGCCGTTCGGCGAAGGCCTTCAACAGCTTCAGCGCTATCTCGGGCGAGCTCGAGAGGAGCGAGGCGAATTCGCGTCGTTCGAAGACGATCACTGTCATGTCGTCGACGGCGGTCACCGTGGCTGTGCGGGGAGCGTTCGTGAGGAGGGCGGTCTCGCCGAAGAAATCCCCTGGGCCGAACGTCGCCACCGTCCGATTGTCGCGGGCACAAAGCGCCGTGCCGGCGCGAACCATGAAGAACTCCGATCCAGGAGCACCGGCGGTCGTGAGCACCGTGCCCGCCCGTATCCCGATCTCAGTACCGAGCATGGCGATCGCTCGAAGCTCGCTTCGCGAGCAGGCAGCGAATAACGGCACCTGCGAGAGGCGGTCCAGAACCGATGCGGGGATACGACGGGCCATCAACCGCTCACGCTAGTTCGGACGCCGGACGGACTCATCGCCGTTCGACTGGCTTTTCGACCCTCTGATGCAAGTGACGGCCGGGCTGGGGCACCGGAGTCCTGAACGGCTCACGAGCGTGTTCAGACCGCACCCAGACAAGGGGCGTGGGGGGCACCCAATTCCTGCCCTGTGTACTCTTCGGCTTGTGGGTACGGTGCCCGAGGGTCCAGCCGCTCACGAGACGGGCTCCTGGAAGCTGTGGCTCGGCTTTCTCCTCGCTCTTGGATGGCTGCTGTTCGTCTCCAGCATCTCGTTCGTGAGAGGTACCCACAGACCCCGCCGGCCCGACGGCGAGCCGCAGCCGTGGGAGGAGGCCCTCTGGGGGGCGATCGGTATCATCTGCTTCCTCGGGGTGGCCGTGGCCCTCGCCGTCCCCCACTTGTATCCCCACAGGCCGGTGCCTAGCATCCCTCGCTGACCTCATCCGAAAAGAACCGGCCGATCGAAGCGCCGTCATGAGCACGGCTGCGGCTCGAGGAGCGGACCGGCCGGCTTGGTCGCTTCTCTCTCGGGCGCCCCGAGGGTCGAAGGGGAGACGGCGAGCCCTCGGTACGTCCGGCTGCGCTCGCCGTCACCGGAGGGAGCGTCCATATCTGACTTGATCCATCGGATTTATGTAGTACGGTCGTCCTGCACGAAATCGTTCAGCCCGCCCCGCGGCTGCATCTGGAGGTGACAACACGGTGACCAGCACCGCAACTCCCGTCGACAACGGAGTGAATGTCGAGTTCCTGACCGGCGCACGAGATGCCCTGGCTGAGCAGCCAGAGGGCGCCCAGTTCACCTGGCGGGTGACGAACACCTGGGTACGTGGCACGCACAGCCGCAGCAGCGTCCATGGGTACTACGGCCTCGGGCAGGAGCACACCCACCGAAACGAGTTCATCTTCGAGGGCGATCACCCAGAGGTGTTCTCGGCCGAGGACAACGGCGCCACGCCGGTCGAGCTCCTGCTCGTCAGCCTGGCCAGCTGCCTCACCGCCGGGGTGGCGGCGGTGGCCCAGAACCGGGGCATCCAGCTGCGATCGGTGAGCGCCACCCTAGAGGGTGACATGGACATCCGCGGCATCCTCGGGGCCGATCCCGACGTCCGCAACGGCTTCAGCGGGATCAAGGTGAGCTATTCCATCGACGCTGACGCCACCGAGGACGAGAAGAAGGCCCTGGTGGCGCAGTCCCAGAAGCGGTCCGCCGTGTACGACATCGTGACCAACCCGACGAGCGTCACGGTCGAGGTGAACTGACCCTCCCTTCCTGACGGAACGAGCCTCGTTGCACAGCGTCACCACCGCCATCGTCGGAGCCGGCCAGTCTGGCCTGGCGATGAGCCGGTACCTGGCCGATGCCTCCATCGACCACGTCCTCCTGGAGCGGGGTGAGGTCGCCGAATCCTGGCGGACGGGTCGTTGGGACTCACTGCGCCTGCTCACGCCCAACTGGCTGAACCGCCTGCCCGGATACCGGTACCAGGGCGACGAGCCCGACGGCTACATGTCGATGCCGGAGGTGATCGGCTACATCAGCACCTACGCCTCCACGATCTCGGCTCCAGTCGAGACTCACACCGAGGTGACGGGTGTGCGGTGCGTCGAGGAGGGTTTCGAGGTCGTCACGACCACGGGTGCGTGGCGAGCCCGGACCGTGGTGCTCGCGAGCGGGCCGTACAACCGGCCGGACGTCCCCGGCATTGCCGGCGCCCTCCCGCCGGGGGTCACCGGCATCTCGCCGGCCGAGTACCGCAACGCCGACCAGCTCGAGGACGGCGGCGTGCTCGTGGTGGGTGCGGCGGCAACCGGGGTCCAACTGGCCGACGAGATTCACCGCTCCGGGCGGCCCGTCACCCTGGCGGTCGGCAGTCACGTTCGCCTCCCGCGCGTGTACCGGGGCATGGACATCATGTGGTGGCTCGACGCCGCCGGCATCCTCGACGAGCGCTACGACGAGGTGGACGACGTCGTCCGCGCTCGCAACGTGGCCTCGTTCCAACTTGTCGGATCGCCCGAGCGCTCGACGGTGGATCTCAACGCCCTGCAGGAGACCGGGGTCCGCCTCGTCGGCCGGCTCGCCGGGGTGACGGAGGACGGTACGGCACAGTTCTCCGGCTCCCTCCCCAATCAGTGCGCCTTGGCGGATCTCAAGCTCGGCCGGCTGCTCGACTCCGTGGACGACTGGGCGACCGCCCACGGGCTCGACGGCGAGACCGAACCGGCCGAGCGGTTCGCCGCCACGCGGGTGCCGGAGAACCCACCGTTGATGGGCTCGTTTCGCTCCCTCGGGATCAAGACGGTGGTCTGGGCAACGGGCTACCGGTCCGAGTACCCGTGGTTGCATATCCCCGTGCTCGATCCGAAGGGGCGGGTCCGCCACGACGGAGGTGTCACTCCCGTGCCGGGGCTCTACCTGATCGGCGCCCCGTTGCTGCGCCGGAGGAAGTCAACCCTCATCGACGGAGCCGGCGAGGACGCCCGGGATCTGAGCGCTCACCTGATCGGGCACCTCGACGAGATGGCGCGAGCGTTCTGATCGTCGCCGCAGGGCGCTAGTCCGGGCGGGGGCCGGGGCGGATCGGTCGCTTGGCGTTGATCACACCGGTGTCGAAACCCGCCAGATGCAGCCCGCCGGCAAAGCGAGCGTGCTCGATCTTGAGGCAGCGGTTCATGACGACGTGAAGACCGGCGGCGTGGGCAGCTTCGGCGGCCTCGTCGTTCCAGAGCCCGAGCTGAGCCCAGAACGTCCGGGCCTTCACAGCGATCGCTTCAGCCGCGACCTCGGGGAGGTCCGAGGCTCGGCGGAACACGTCGACGAGATCGGGGGACTCGGGAAGATCGGCCAGGGTCGGGTAGACGGGGCGGCCGAGGATCGACTGCTCTTGCGGGTTGACGAACCAGACGATGTAGTCGGTGCTCGAGCTGAGCAGGTAAGTGGCGACAAAATAGCTGGCCCGTGCCGGGTTGGAGGAGGCGCCGACGACGGCAACGGTCCTCGTCTCGTTGAGGATCTGCAGACGCTCCCGGGCCGAGGGCGGATGCCAGGGGCCAGGTGACTCGGCGGAGTCGTGCTGGGCGGCGCCGACGGTCACCCTGCCACCTTCGCGGCGGCGGTGAGCGCCTGGTCGAAGTCCCAGATGATGTCGTCGAGATCCTCGAGGCCCACCGACACCCGGACCAGGTCGGGGCTCACGCCCGCAGCCGCCTGGGCTTCTTTCGAGAGCCGCCGGTGCGTCGTGGTGGCCGGGTGGATGACGAGGGTGCGCGTGTCGCCGACGTTGGCGAGGTGGCTGGCAAGCTCAACCGCTTCGATGAACGCCCGTCCGGCTTCGAGTCCACCTTTGACGCCGAAGGAGAACACGGCGCCCGGTCCGGCGGGGAGGTAGCGGCGAGCCAAGTCGTGGTAGGGCGAGCTGCTCAGCCCGGCGTACTTCACCCAGACGACGGCGGGGTGGTCGGCCAGGTGCTGGGCCAACGCCTGGGCGTTGCGGACGTGGGCGTCCATGCGGAGGGAGAGGGTCTCGAGTCCCTGCAGGAGGAGGAAGGCGTTGAGGGGCGCAAGGCAGGTGCCAAAGTCGCGCAGCTGCTCGACGCGCAGCTGGGTGCAGAACCCGTACTCCCCGAAGTTGTCCCAGAAACGCAGCTCGCCGTAGCTCGGCACCGGTTCGGTCATGCGGGGGAAGCGGCCGTTCGACCAGTCGAAGCGGCCACTCTCGACGATCACGCCGCCCATGGAGGTCCCGTGGCCACCGATGAACTTCGTCGCCGAGTGCACGACGACGTCAGCGCCGTGCTCGAAGGGCCGGCACAGGTGCGGGGTCGCCATCGTGGAGTCCACGAGCAAGGGGACGCCCGAGCTGTGGGCGGCATCGGCGAGGCCGGAAAGATCGGCGACGACACCGGCGGGGTTGGCCACGATCTCGGTGTAGAGGGCCTTCGTCTGCGGGCGCACGGCGGCCGCGAAGGCCTCAGGTCGATCCGGGGCGACGAACGTCGTCTCGATGCCAAGGCGGCGCAGGGACACGTCGAGGAGGGAATGGGTGCCCCCATAGAGAGCGGCGCTCGCCACGATGTGATCGCCCGCACCGGCCAGCGCCGTGAAGAGGATCAGCTCGGCCGCCTGGCCGCTCGATGTCGCCACGGCCCCGATCCCACCCTCCAGGCTGGCCATGCGCTCTTCGAAGGCGGCCACGGTGGGGTTGGCGATGCGGGTGTAGATGTTCCCGTACTTCTGGAGGGCGAAGAGGTCGGCGGCATCGGCCGAGTCCTCGAAGACGAAGCTCGTCGTCTGGTAGATGGGCACGGCCCGGGCGCCTGTGGACGGATCGGGGCGATTGCCTGCGTGGATGGACCTGGTCCGGAAACCCCACTCGTGATCGTCCACGTGTCGGATGCTAGCGAGAATTCCTGACTGTATACATCGACGTTATGGCTTAAGCGGGGTGATGATGGCTCATTTTCCTGGATTCCTCCGGGCGGGTGCTTCAGCCTTGATCCGATCCCTCGAGCAAGGACTGGTCCTCGGTCGGGATGCGCGCCACCAACGGTTGGACGCTCGCTTGCAACTGAGCCAGCTCGGATCCGAGCCGGTCACGAGCGTCTGCCGTTGGCCCACCTCGCGACCGCGCTGAGACCATGCGGAACATCGACGCCGCGAACGCCTCCAGCTGCCCCAGGAAGGAGCGAGCCGCCGGGTCGTCGAACAGGTTTGGTGAGGCCGTCAGGAGCATGCTGGCAAACATGCGCAACTCCTCGGCCGCACCGCTCGAGCTCGGCTCGTCATCGCCGCTCGCCACGATGGTGCCGTAGGCCCGGCGCGCTTGCCCGTAGACGATCAGGGCTTGGACCGCCACCGAGACCGCTCGGTCTCGGCGCTGACGGCGAGCGACGATCTCGTCGAATATGAGCGCCGTCACGGCTACCACCAGCAGGCTGGCGACAACAGAGCCGGTCAACGAGTGTCTGTCCCACCAGGCGCGGAAGGCTCCGATCCACACATCGCAGGCAACGAGGGTGAGCAAGGCGACCGCTGCGGTCGTGGCTGCCACGCGGCGCACGAGATTGTTCACGGCTCGGTCAGCCGCGGCAGTCGACCGCGACTTCGAGCGCCGCACAGACCTCTCGCATCTTCTCGTCGCTGAGGCGCCCGAGGCGTTCGACCAAGACACCCACGGAGACGCTCTCGACCGAGTCGAGGTTGATGGCCGAGCGCTGCGGGATGGGATCTTCCCGGGGATCCAGACGGACCTCGCTCGCCAGACCTCGGATCGTCGTCGTGCAAGGCGCAACGAGGGCTCGGCGGAGCCTGGGAATAGCCACGTCCCGCGAGAGGACAACGACTGGACGCCGTCCGACCTGCTGGAGCTCGCACCACCAGACTTCCCCCCTGGCGGGAAGTGGGCTCACGATGAGGCCGCCGCCTCACGGAAGGAAGCGAGGTCACCCCATGCGTCCGCTTCGTCAAGCGGATGCTTGTCGTAGGCGGCGTAGCCCGCGTCGACCTCGGCCGCGCGGTGCTTGGCAACTAAAGCCTCAAGCGCCTCATCGAGGAGCGCCGCGTCCGACGTGTTCGGGCGGATACGACGCGCCGTCGCCAGGCGACCCTCATCGACGGTCGTGCTCACTCGGACTCTGCTCATGCCACAAGTATGCCACTACGATGCTACAAGGAGCCATCTCGGCGCCAGAGCTGGGTGCTCACTACGCGGTCTCTCGCGCTCACTCGAGGAGCTGAGGCGGCTGCGCCGGGTCGGCGAGGCTCTTCAGGGCAGCAGGCTGTAGAGCCTGCCGCAGGGGCAAAGCTTCGTGCTCGGCCCCCATCGGTGCACGTCACACCATCCGAGCATCGTCCTCGTCACATCGGCGCGAACAGCGCGCCAATGATCGGGGCAGAGGTTCACGGGCTCGACAAGGTCGGGATCAACAGGAACGACCCAGGGATGGCTCTCAACTCCCTGGCCAACCTCGTTGGTCTCGCAGAGCACGCACGGTCCCGTCGCTGCCTCGGGCACCTCGTCGGGTCAATCGCCGCCTTCGTACTTGAACGAGACCCTCACCCTGGCGCGGTAGGCGCGCACCTGGCCGTCCTCGATCTGCAAGTCCAGCTCGGCGACCTCCGCGATGCGCAGATCACGGAGGGACTTGCTGGCCCGCGTGATCGCAGTCTCGGCGGCCTTCTCCCAGGATTCGGTGCTCGTCCCGACAAGCTCGATGACCTTGTACACGCTTTCAGGCATGTCTCCTCCTTCGTCGACAGAGCCGACACGACAGCATGCTACGGCCGACGGACCGGCTGTCCTACGGCCACGGCAGCAAGATCAGGCATCGGTCCTCGGTCTGCCCGCCTTCGGTCTCGCCCGCGTCGCGGGAACATCGCCGACCATCATCCAAATCTGGCTACAGGGGCAGCCGTGACGATCTTCGCGCCCGCTTCGTAGGCATCGCCAGCCTCGTGCTGGCGGTCGTGGTGATCTGGACGCCGGCGCCCGCGCCCGGACTGCACGCCAGCCATCCGATGGGAGGGATGTAGCTCCGCCTGCGCGCAGGCGCGGGACAGGGCGCCGGCCCCGGGCGGCCGATGGGGGCGCGGCCCCCTGCCGGAGGGTGTTGGCCGAGCCGGCAGGGGCGTCATTCGAAAAGACGCTGACTTCGAACAGGAAGTCCACAGATGGTGTACGCCGCCCACTGTCTGTCCACAGCTTGTGCACTCGTCCGCTTGCATCGGCGATGCGTGGCGGCTCTACTACAGACCGGCAAGCGGCATGCATCCGCCGGATGCCGGAGCAGGCGGGCACATCGGAGAGTTCGCCAGGGGGGCGAACCGGGACAGCAGGGATACTTAGGAAAGGAAGGGAACCCTCAGCACTGGCGCTGTTGAACGTGTACGCACCCGCTCACGGGAAGTCGACGGCCAACAGCCGAGGACGAGGCTGAGAGCAAACGAATCAGCATCGGTGGCCGACATGAGTCGTAGCGGCACTTCCGAACTCAACCGAAAGGCCCGCTACCTCCAGTCCTCGCAGTCATACGATGTTGGCAACGGCCGGCCAGGTGATATCGCACCTGGCCGGTTGCGCGCTCAGGCGTAGCCCGACGGTCCTCGCTGTGGCGCTGGCACCGCTCTGGCGGCGCGACCCTCGAGTTCCGCATTGCACCGCAAGCGGTCGGGCGCGACGCTACCGTCGCTCCTGTCGCGAGCGCGATTCGCGAGCGCGATGAGTTTGAGATCGTCGGGCCGTCTACGTAGGTAAGCCGATTCCAACGGCACGCCTCGCCACGACCGTCCTCCGGGACCGGCGAGCTGCCGGTGAGAGCTTTGGGAGGAGTTCACATGAGCGGCGTGCGAGTGCTCGTGGGCACGAGGAAGGGCGCCTTCATCTTGACCTCGGACGGCAAGCGCGAGGCGTGGGACATCGGCGGTCCCTACTTTGCCGGCTGGGAGATCTACCACGTCACTGGATCGCCGGCCGACCCGGACCGCCTCTACGCCTCTCAATCCAACAGCTGGTTCGGGCAGCTCATCCAGCGATCCGAGGACGGTGGGTCGACATGGGCTCCCGTAGGGAACCAGTTCCAGTACGACGGTGTGCCTGGGACGCACCAGTGGTACGACGGCACCCCGCACCCGTGGGAATTCGCACGTGTCTGGCATCTCGAGCCGTCCTTGACCGATCCCGACACCGTCCTTGCCGGCGTGGAGGACGCCGCCCTGTTTCGCACGACGGACGGCGGCCACAGCTGGCATGAGCTCCCCGGCCTTCGCGGTCACGGATCGGGGTCGTCCTGGCAACCGGGAGCCGGCGGGATGTGCTTGCACACAGTGATCGTGGATCCGAGCGATGCGGAGCGCATCTTCGTGGCCATCTCGGCCGCCGGGGTGTTCCGGACCGACGACGGTGGCGAGACGTGGCGTCCTGTGAACCACGGTCTTCAGTCCGACGGCATCCCGGATCCAGACGCGGAGGTTGGCCACTGCGTTCACCACGTCGCCATGCATCCTTCCCGCCCGGCGGTGTTGTACATGCAGAAGCACTGGGACGTGATGCGCAGCGACAACGCCGGGGAGTCCTGGGAGGAGGTCAGCGGAGACCTACCGACGGATTTCGGTTTCGCCATCGACGTGCATGCACACGAGCCGGAGACCATCTACGTCGTCCCGATCAAGAGCGACTCGGAGCACTTCCCCCTGGACGGCAGGCTGCGCGTGTACCGCAGCCGGACCGGGGGCAACGAGTGGGAGCCGCTCACGGAGGGCCTCCCCCAGAGCAACTGCTACGTCAACGTCCTCCGCGACGCCATGGCCGTTGACTCGCTTGACTCCTGCGGCGTGTATTTCGGGACGACCGGCGGCCAGGTCTATACCTCCGCCGACGCCGGCAACACCTGGGCACCGATCGTGCGCGATCTGCCGGCCGTTCTCTCTGTCGAGGTCCAGACGTTGCCATGATCCGCGTCCGGCTCCCCGCTCACCTGCGGACGCTTGCGCACGTGGACCAGGAGGTGGAGCTCGAGGTCATCGGTCAGCCGACCCAGCGCGCCGTGATCGACGCACTCGAAGCTCGCTACCCGGCCCTGCAAGGCACGCTCCGAGACCCCGCGACCCACAGGCGCCGAGCCCACGTACGCTTCTTCGCCTGCGAGGAGGACCTGTCCCACGAACCCCCGGACGCGCCCCTGCCAGAGGCCGTGGTGACCGGTGCGGAGCCGTTCTTCGTGATCGGTGCGATGGCGGGCGGGTAGACGCCGACCTGCGGTCGGTTGAGCGACAGGGCGCCTGGCGGAGCCCGGTCTGCGCCGATGGGTCTCGCCTGTCGACGGCCGGGCCCGCCCGCCAGCCCGGGAGACCTGCCCTGCTGTATCCCCTCCGTGACCTTGCCGGACTGGATGGCCGTGATGTAGGCGGAAGTGGCGGAGGTGTCCCCCCTTGCCCGCACCGACGCACTCCACCTCGGCCACGCCCGTGGCCGTGATCGAGCCGGCCACGGTCAAGGACATCGCCCCGTAATTCTCCGGCGTGCTCGAGGATCCGAGGAGACCGACGTCGACGCTGTCGCTCGCCGTGCCCCGGACAAGGGTGCACTCGGTCAATCAGAGGCGTTGCGCGTCGTTCAGCTCAGGGCGGAGCCGATCGTTTGCCCGGACGCCACGCCATGTTCGACGAAGAAGCTCTCGAGTGCTGGCGGGTCGAGCGGCCGGGCGAAGAGGTACCCCTGACCGCACGAGCAACCCGCATCCCGCAACCGCCCGAGCTGATCTCGAGTCTCTATGCCCTCGGCGACGGTCTTCAGCCCGAGCACACCCCCGAGTTGCACGAGCGCCCGGATCAGGGCGCCCTGGTCCGCCGACTCCGGTGCGCCCGATACGAACGAGCGGTCGATCTTCAGCTCGTCCACCGGGAATCGTTGCAGGTACGCCAGCGACGAGTAGCCGGTCCCGAAGTCGTCGATCGAGAGCCTGACGCCGAGCTGCTTCAGCTGGGCGAGCCTGCGAACGGTGACGTCGGTGTCACGCATGATCGTGCTCTCGGTGATCTCGAGGGTGAGCAGACTCGGATCGAGGTTGGAGCGCTCCAGCGCCTCCTGCACGAAAGCGACCAGGGCGTCGGACTCCAGCTGGCGGGCCGACACGTTTACGGACACGCCGATGCCGCCGTAGCCAGCCTCGTGCCAGGCGCTGACCTGGCGGCAGCTCTCTTCGAGCACGATCCTGCCGACGGCGGAGATCAGTCCAGACTCCTCCAAGGCCGGTACGAACGCCGCCGGGGCGACGACTCCTCGGGAGGGGTGGTGCCATCGGACGAGCGCCTCCACTTTGACGACCGATCCGTCATCGAGATTGAGGATCGGCTGGTACAGCACTCGGAACTGATCGAGGTTGAGCGCCGTCTGCAGCTCGGTCTCGAGCTCGATCCGATCCGACAAGGTGGTGTGCACGTCCGGGTCGAAGATCACGTACTGGTTCGGGCCTCGCGTTTTGGCCTCGTAGAGGGCGACATCGGCGTCCTTGAGCAGCTGCTCGGCGCTCGTACGCATGCCCGTGGCCACGCCGATGCTGACGCCCATCGAGATCTCGAGGCCACCGGAGAGCTCGTAGGGCTCAGCGAGCACGGCCAGCAGGCGCTCGGCGATGAGCTCCGCCCCCGCCGCCACCGACGAGCCCTCGGCGAGGACGACGAACTCGTCACCCCCCAGACGTCCGACGCTGTCCGAGGCCCGTGTGGTCACCGCCATGCGGCTGGCGACGGCGCCCAGCAGTTCGTCGCCGATGTCGTGGCCGTACGAGTCGTTGATGAGCTTGAACCCATCGAGGTCGACGACGAGCACGGCCACGCGCAGGTGGCGGTCTCTTTCCGCCCGGGCCAGCATCTGCTTCGCCCGGTCGAAGATGAGTGTCCGGTTCGGCAGTCCCGTCAATGCGTCGTGCAAAGCCTGGTGCTCCAGCTCGCGTGTGCGTTCGTCCACCAGTTCGAGCGCCCGGGCGCGAGATCGACTGAGCAGCTGGATGAGCAGGAACAGGAGCAGGGAAATGACGAGACCGACGGCGAGGACGGCCATTCCCTGCGCCCCGGCGGGTACGCCGGTGTTGCCCGCCGGCGGGGTGGTGAACTCGGCCACCCAACCATTGCCGAGTCGCAGCTTGACCGCGGCGGCGCCCGCGGGCACGGAGCCGAGCTGCTGGATGAGCACGGTGGTGCCGTTCGGGTTGTCGTACTGGAGGGCGAGGGCCTCGGCGTGCTCGCGCTGGAGAACCGGGGTGAGGATCTGGCCGGCGTCGAAGAGGGTGAGGACCCAACCCTGCAGGGCGCTGTCGCGTGCGGCCGCCCTCTGGGGGACGACCCCTCCCCGGTACACGGGCGAGAAGACCGCCATCAGCCCGGTCTGCGACAGGAAGGAGGTGGGGGCGACCCGTGCCGCCCCGAGGACGCGCTCGGCGAACAGCGAGACGAGGGTGGACACGGTCGGCTGCCCCGTCGAGGCGGCACTGGCCAGCAGCGAATCCACCTGCTGGGCGCAGTAATCGAAGTCGGGATTGACGTAGGAAGCGAAGCGGATGAGCAGCGACGTCGAGAGCTTGGCCGGAAGGTTGCTGGCGGCGACGACACCGAATCGCGTCAAACAATACGGTCCGTGCGATCCGGCCGGAGTCACCGCGAAGTTGCCGGCAAGGGGGATCCCGAAGGGGGGGTCGGCCTTGGCGAGGGAGGCAAAGCGCCCAAGACGTTTCGAAGGCACCAGCTCGATGTAGGTCAAGCCGAGGGCCCCTGGGTAGGGCACGCGAGCGTCGAGTATGGAGAACCACCGCGCCAGCTCTTGGTTCGTGAGCCCGGGTGTGGTGGCAAACAGCGTGGCGGCAGTGCCGGTGAAGTCGCCGTCGCGCTGCAGCGCGCTCGCAAGGGTCGCGGATGCACCCGACGCCAGCGTTCGGGATGTCTCCGCCTGCTGGGTGCGCACATACGACCGCCATGCTCGATCGCCGAGGGCTGATGCACTGATGCCGACGAGCAGGATGCTGATGGCAACGAGACTCCAGTGGCGGATGCGGGCAGGCTCGCGGTCGCTCGACCGGTGGTCGCTGGACGCGAACGACGGGCCCCTCGAGCGATTCCGCACCCGACGATTATCGGCGTGTCAGTCGGCTGCCTGTAGCGACTCTACCTGCGCTGACCTGGAGGGGGGCCGTCCACAGGCGTCAGGATCCGGGTGGAGGTGCCTCGCCCGGCGGGAACCGCCCCATCTCCGCCCCGAGCGTCTTGCCGATGTTTGCCACGTGCAGGTGGATCTCATCGAGCAGGTCGGTGTTCTGTTTGACTTGCGACGTGAGGGCGGTGTTCTCTGCCAGCAGCGTCTTGATGTCGTCAGTGTTGTGTTCCGTGTGAAGGGCGATCTCGGACGAGATGGCGTCAGCTCTCTTGGCGGCGATCAGCAGAGCTGCCGCCTGGACGCCGGCGAGCATGGAGAGAAATAGGTTCAACAAGATGTACGGGTAGGGGTCGAACGCCTTGTGGTGGAGCACCCGCTCGAGCACGAAGGTGTTGATCACAGCCCAGAGGATCATGATGGCGAAGAAGGCGAACACGAAGGGCCAGGACCCCATCATGTTGCGCATTCGATCTGCTGCTCGCTCGCCCCGCGAGAGCTGTTCGCCCGATCGCACCCCCGGGTGCCTGTGCCAGTGACTCTGCCACGGTTTCACCATGGCGATCATGGTGGCACACCTCGGAACGCTCACGATGCATGGCGGCTGCCGCCACGCGCGGCTCCCAGCCATCCTGGACGCTGTTGTGCCGGGTGCCGCGGCCGCTCCGAGCAACCTGGCAGCATCGCGGTGTGCGAGTCGCCCGTTGCCACCCCATTCGAGCAGGATCACTGTCATGAACGACGACGTGTACGAGCGCGAGTTGCTCCGCCTGCAGACAGAGCTCGTGAAGATGCAGGAATGGGTGCGGCAGGAGCGCCGCCGCCTCGTGGTCCTCTTCGAGGGCCGGGACGCCGCCGGCAAGGGAGGGATCATCAAGCGCATCACCGAGTACCTGAACCCCCGCTGGTGCCGCGTCGCCGCCTTGCCCGCCCCGACGGAGCGAGAGCGCACACAGTGGTACTTCCAGCGCTACGTCGAGCACCTCCCCGCCGGCGGTGAGATCGTGCTCTTCGACCGCAGTTGGTACAACCGGGCGGGAGTCGAGCGAGTGATGGGCTTTTGCACCGAAGAGGAGGTGGAGCGGTTCTTCCGCCAGTGCCCGGCGTTCGAGCGGATGCTGCTCGACGACGGCATCATCCTCGTCAAGTACTGGTTCTCCGTCTCGGACGAGGAGCAGGACAAGCGGTTCAAGGGTCGCCTCAAGGACCCGCTCAGGCGCTGGAAGCTGAGCGACATGGATCTGGAGGGGCGGAACCGCTGGGTCGAGTACTCAAGGGCGAAGGACGAGATGTTCGCCTACTGCGACATCCCCGACTCCCCCTGGTGGGATGTGGAGGCGGACGACAAGCAGCGGGCGCGCATCAACTGCATGGCACACCTGCTCTCGGTGGTCCCCTATGCGCCGCGGAAGATCCCGAAGCCGGCGTGGAAGCCGCGACCCAAGGCGGACGACTACAAGCGCCCGCCGCGGGACCGCTACCGCTACGTGCCCGACCACGCCGCCACCCTCTCCGGACCGGCTCGATCCCGCCCGGGGCGATCGTAGGCTCTCGAGGTGTTCAGGCCGAAGAGCGATCGAGGCCCTAGGAACCGAGGTCGGAGCGAGAGGGGGAAGGAGTCGCATGCCTCTTACGGGTGAGTACGAGCCGAGCCCGGCCGACTGGGTGCGAGAGCAGGTCGAGGAGTACGAGCGCTCGGGCGGCGAGCGAGCCAACACGCTGCGGGACACCGGCCTCCCCGTCATCGTTACGACGACGCGGGGCCGACGCACCGGCAAGCTGCGCAAATCGCCCCTCATGAGGGTCGAGCACGGCGGGGACTACGCCCTCGTCGCCTCGAAAGGCGGCGCCCCCTCCCACCCGCTCTGGTACCTCAACATCATGGCCGAGCCCGACGCCGTCACGGTGCAGGACGGCCCGGAGCCCTTTGACGTGAAGGTGCGCGAGCTGAGCGGCCCCGAGCGAGATCTCTGGTGGCAGCGGGCGGTCGAGGCCTACCCGCCGTACGCCGACTACCAGCTCAACACGGACCGTCAGATCCCCGTGCTCCTCGCGAGCCGCGTGCGCTGAGCTGGCTCAGCCGGCGGGGAGGTAGCGGTAGACCTCGCCGTCCAGCACACGGGCGACGCGCCCTTGGGCGATGAGCAGTGCCAGGTGAGCACCCGTCTCGGCTACGGCGAGCATCTGGTTGAAATGATCGAGCTCGTCGAGGGTGCGCTCCCGTCGGGTCCATCGGAGCAGGCCGGCAACGTCGAAGGCGGTCTCGCCGCCGACGCCCACGGCTGCCTCGACCTCCGCCAGCCGCCTGCCGTGGTGGTCGACGAGCTCGTCGACGCGGGCGTGCACACTCGCAGCCACAGGACCGTGAGCGGGCAGGAGGAGGGCGTCCGGCCGTGCGCGGACGCGGGCGAGGGCACCGAGGAACTCGCCCAGCGGGTCGAGCGACAGCAGCGGCTCGAATCCGATGGAGGGCGTAATCGCCGGCAGCACGTGATCGCCGGCGAAGAGCAGCCGGCCGGCGAGGTCGTGGAAGACGACGTGACCTCGCGTGTGGCCGGGGGTTTCGATGACGGTGAGCTCGCGGCCGGAGGCGACGACGACCTCCCCGTCTCCGAGCCAGTCGTCGGGAAACTCCCACTCGGAGCGGTCAGGCGGCTCGTGCCCGGCCATGCCGGCGACGATCTCCTCCACGAGCCGGCCCGCTCCGTAGCGAAGAAGCTGGTGGAGCTGCGGCTCGAGGGGCGGCCGGTCCGGGTCCTGGAGGATCTCGAGGGACGACCGCTCGCCGGCGCCGAGGCTCACCTTCGTGCCGAACTCCCGGCGCAACGTGATCGCCTGGGTGAAGTGGTCCCGGTGGATGTGAGTGATGAGAAACCGGTCGATGTCGCCAATCGAGCAGTCGAGCGACTCGAGTGCGGCCTCGAGGCGCTCGCGTGCGTCCGGGACCGCCCAGCCGGAATCGATGAGGAGGAGACCGCTCCCGTCCAACACGGCATAGACGTTGACGGCGCGGAGGTTGTCGTTCGGCAGCGGCAAGGGGATCCGATGGACTCCGGGAGCAACCTCCTCGACGGCGGCAGCCGTCCAGTCGTCCCTCCCGCCCGGCTTCTCGCTCATCGTCGGCCTTCCTGTCACCGCCGTGCCCCGTCGAGGCGCCGCGAAGGCTGCGGATCCTGGCAGAGGACGGATTTGGGTCTTTCGACTCTTCACAGCCACGCCTCGCCGGCCCAGTATTGCCCCGAAGAGGACGAAACAAGGACGCAGGGGTCTGGCTTGGCCGAACCTTAGTCGTGGCTGGCTGGGCGGCTCCGGAGAGGGGTGCCCATGAGGCGCACCAGCATCGTTTTGATCATTTGCGGAGTGCTGTTCCTCGCGGGCGCCGGAGCCTGGACCACCTTCGCCGGCTCGAAGCTCGTGAAGCTCCCGCTCAACACGAACACGACCTTGCAGTACACGGGTCACTTCGTCACTTACGTCAACGCCAGCACAGGTGCCGCGCTCGCGCGACCGGTGTCGACGGCGCTCACGATCGACCGCACGATCAAGGGGGTTGCTTCGGAGAGCAGCTCGAGCACGGCCATCCTCACCGAGCACCTCGCCCTCCACTACGCCGGCACGACGCTGTACGAGAACAACGTCTATGCCATCAATCGCACTTCGATGGACAACGTCGCGAGCGCCCGCGCCTACACCTTTGCCCGCGGTAACCCCTACCCGGCGGTCGGGAGCTACTACTTGACGCTCCCGATGAACATCAAGCCCGGCGTCACCCGGATGAACATCTGGAAGCCTGAGACCGCCACCACCTATCCGCTCGTGGCGCTCCGCTCCGGAGCAGAGCCGTCGAGCCTCGACGGGCTGAGTGTGGCCTGGTTCTCCGGAGTGCTGCCGCTGACGCCGGTGGCGCCCTACGAGCGCACGGCGCTCGCTCAGCGGGGGCTGCCGATGACGATCACCCCGGCGAGTGTCGAAGCCAAGCTGACGTCCGAAGGCGTCCCGGTTGCTGCGCTCACGGCGACGCTCATCCCGAAGCTCACCCCGACTCAGCTGCATGAGGTCCTCACCGTGCTGTCGACCCCGGTCGCCCTGCACTACTACGCCTTCGGGTCGGGACTGGTGGCCACGAACACGAGGACGGGAGCCATCATCAAGCTACAGAGCCTCATCGACGGCATCGCCGTGGCGCCCGAGACGAACGGGCTGCACACCCTCATCGGCGTCATGACGGCTTACCCGTCCGTGAAGGGCGTGCCCGCGGCGCTTCGTGCGCTCCGCACCCTTGCGGCCGCCCCCCCACAGCCGGTTTATGAGCTGCAGTACACGCAGACTCCGGCCGCGGTCGCCCTCATGGTGAGCAACACGAAGTCGCAGCTCCGCCAGATCTCGCTCGTCACCTACTACATCCCGATCGGCCTCCTCGTCCTCGGCCTGCTCCTGCTCGCCGGCGGCATCGTCCTGAGGCTGCGTCGTCGGCGCATGCTTGCGGCGCTGGCCGTGCCCACTCCCGTGCCCACCCCGTCGGAGGAGCCGAAGCCGGCACGGCGCGTGGCGTGAGCGGCGCCGTCCTGCGCCCAACGCCATTGACGGCAACGCCATTGCCCAGCAGGCAAGAGGAGGGGGTCTCGCCATGAAGGAGCTCGTCGGGGGACAGATACTGCTACCAGCGTGGGACCGCTGGGCGTCGACAGTGGCCTTCCATGACGGTGACTACCACGCCGACTACGCCCAGCATGGCGACCGCGTGCTCCGCCTCGCCAACGCCATGCACGACGAGCTCGGGCTGTCACGCAGCGACCCGTTTGCCGTGCTGGCGGTGAACAGCCACGAGTACCTCGAGCTCTACCATGCCGCCTTCCTCGGGGCCGGCATCATCAACCCGCTCAACCTTCGGCTGGCGCCCCGCGAGCTGCAGGGCATCCTGGCCGATTCCGAAGTCGAGGTCATGTTCGTCGACGAGTTCTTCGCCGACCATCTGCAACGCGCCATCGCTCCGGTCCGCCGGGAGCTCGCCTTGCGCAAGGTCGTGCTCATCGGGGACGGCGAGCACGAGTGCGACCTCCGTTACTCCCAGCTTCTCGAGCTCGGGCATCCGGGCGTCCCCGAAGAGCCGGAGGAGAGCGACCCGGTCGTGCTCATGTACACCGGCGGCACGACGGGGCTGCCGAAGGGAGCCCTGCTCGACCAGCGGGCCGAGATGCTGAACCTGCACCACATCGCCATGGCCGTCGACCTCGAACCCGGCCGCGTCTACCTGCACCAGGTTCCCATGTTCCATGCCGCCTCCATGGTCGCCATCCTCGGCATCCCCGCCATCGGCGGCATCTCGGTCTTCCAGTCCCTCTTCGAGCCCGCAGCCGTCATGAAGCTGACCGAGGAGTACCAGGTCGACTGGACGACGGTGGTCCCGACCATGCTCGCCATGATCCTCAACCACCCTGAGTTCCGCCCGGAGCGATTCGCCTCCATGCGCGACCTCGTCTACGGCGCCGCCCCCATGCCGCCCGCCCTCCTCGACCGGGTACGCCAGCTGCTCCCCCACGTCGCCCTCTGGCAGTGCTACGGCATGACGGAGTGCTCGTCAGTGCTGACGATGCTCACGGACACAGACCACGCCGCCGGCGGGAATTGCCTGCGCTCGGCCGGCCGGCCGGTCCTCGGCGTGCGCCTCTGCATCCAGGACCGGGGTGGCAACATCCTCCGGCCCCGCGAGGAGGGCGAGGTCTGCGCACGGGCGGGCAATTTCCTGCGTGAGTACTGGCACCGGCCGAAGGAGACAGAGGCGGCCATGCACGACGGTTGGTACCACACCGGCGACATCGGGTACCTCGACGAGGACGGCTACCTGTACCTCGTCGACCGTTCCAACGACATGATCGTGAGCGGAGGCGAGAACGTGTACTCGATCGAGGTCGAGAACGCCCTCAGCGACCACCCCGCCGTGGCCGAGGTCGCCGTCATCGGCATCCCGCACGAGACCTGGGGTGAGCAGGTGCATGCGGTCGTCGTTCCCCACCCGGGCGCTGAGGTCACCGTCGAGGAGCTGCAGGCGCATGCCCGCAGGACCATCGCGGGCTACAAGGTGCCGAAGTCGATCGAGTTCCGCTCTGAGCCGCTCCCGCTGTCGGGCACCCTGAAGCCGCTCAAGCGGGAGTTGCGTCAGCAGCACCTCGACCGCGTCCAACCGGTCGAGGGCGCCCCCTGAGAGCCGCCCTCAGGTCCGCACGGCGGCGCCCCCGGAGCGGGGAACGCTGCGATTGACGATTTCCAGCTGCTGGGCGGTCTGACGGCGGAGGGCGGACAGCTGGTTCGATGTGAGCACGTGGCAGACCCAGTCCCAGTGCAGCGCCACCCACTCCCCGGGCTGTGGAGGAGCGATGAAGGCACGGCCGTCGTGTCGCCAGGGCAGCGTCTCGTCTCGCAAACTGCCGAGCACGAGCGACGCCCCCGTCCAGAGAAGGCCCTGCCCACGCACGCTCACCTCGTCGCCGGCCAGATCCTGCACGCGCCCCCACCGCACACGGCACTTCTCGAGGACGCGCAACGGCTCGGGTGAGCGCCCGGCCTTCAGCAATGCCACCCACGGGTAGACGGAGAAGACGTGGAAGTTGTGATGCGGGCATGCTCCCGGGTCGAGCTCGCCCCTCTGGCGCCGCCCGGCGTCAAGGCCGGGGAGGAAGCGCCCGTGGACGAGCGCCCGCAAGCTCGCCCGTGAGACGCCCTCGAGCAGACCGTTACCGATCCAGTAGGCCTCCACGACGCGGGCATCGAGCGGATCGTCGATGCCGTTGGCGTCCGCGATCAGCTCGAGGTAGGGCCACGCCCCTTCGAAACCCCGCGCCAGCCCCCGAAGTACGTGACCCTCACCACCGTCGGCGGCCTGCTCGAGGAGCGCCTCAGGGTCGTCCGGTCCGCACAGCCCGAGGGAGTTGGGCGGATAGGCGAAACGAGCAAAGAGCGAGGCGCCCGCGGGCGCCGCCTTGGGACCCACGGCTCAGCGACTCCTGGCGGCGTGCGCCCGCATCTGCGCGTGGGCCCGAACGAGCTCGCGGGCCTCGTCGTCGCCCAGCACGCGCACGGCCAGTCCCGTGTGGATCAGCAACCAATCGCCCGGCATCACCTCGACTCCGTCGAATTGCAGCAGCGCGACCGAGGCGCGCCGCCTCGAGCCCTCGACGGCGACGATCACCACGCCGCTCTCGGCGTCCTCGACGGCGACGACCTGGCCGATCTGCTCGACGCACATCAGCCGGAGGTCTCCCCGCCACCCGGCGCCGTCTTCAGCAGATCCTCGAGGAGAGCCTCGAGGGCCTCTTCCACCGGCGGCGAGAGACCGACACCGTCGCTGACATCGCCCGCCTCGATTCCCAGCAGCAGGAGGTGCTCCGGCAGGCGGTCGAGGGCGCGGCCGAGCTCGATCGCCTCGGCCACCCCGAGACCGTGCGTGCTCACGGCCGCCACCGGGGCGGCGGCGTCCCACTGGCCCTGGACGCACTCGAAGCGGTGGAGATCGCCTGGCCGCCCCCCCGAGTCGACGGCGTCGACGAGCACGACCCTCTCCCAGCCGGACCAGCGCTGTACGAGCGCCACGGGCTCGCCGCTCTCCTCGACGAGATCCGCGTCCTGCACGCCGCGCTGGCGCAGCCGCTCGATGGCGGCGATGCCGACGCCGTCGTCATGGCGGAAGGGGTTGCCGACTCCGATGATGAGCGCCCTGCTCACCTCGACACCCGATCCACCCGGAGATCGAGGAAGTGCGTGGCGCAGGAGATGCACGGGTCGTAATTGCGGATCGTGTGCTCGCAGCGCGCCGTCAGTGCGAGATCGTCGAGGTGGAGGTTGGCTTGCACGACGTGGGTCAGGTCGTGCTCGATCGCTCGCTGGTTCTGCGAGGTCGGAGGAACGATCGTCGCCGCCATGATCACACCGTCGGCGTCTATCTCGTAGCGGTGGTAGAGGAGGCCGCGGGGTGCCTCGCTGGCACCGTGGCCGATGGCCGCACGCGGCACGACCTCTACGGCGGGTGCGGGGGGAGGCACGTACTCCGCGATGAGCCGGAGCGCCTCTTCACAGGCGGCCACCACCTCGACCGCCCGCACCACGATGCTCTGGAACGGGTTGCGGCACACGGGCCCGAGCCCGGCGTCGGCCGCCGCCTTGCGGGCTACGGCGGGCAGGAGGCCGTGGCTGAGGCTGTAGCGGGCAAGCGGCCCGACGACGTACTCCCCCCCGTCCCAGCGCGCGTGCAGGGCGTTGCTGTGCTCGACGTGCTCCTCTCGAATGTGGTGCGAGAACTCCGAGACAGGAATGTCGAGCCGGCCGCTCACCGATCCGATCCTTCTTCCCATGATTGGGTACTCGGCGCCGTCCGCGAGGGCCACGAGCTCCCAGTCGCCTTCGTAGGCCGGGATGGGAAACCCCGCCACCCACTCCACGGTCTCGAGCGCCGCCCGCCGCGCCCACTCCAGCTCGGGAACCAACTCGGCGAGCTCGCTCGGCGCCGGCAGGCGGTAGAAACCCCCCACGCGCACGTTGACCGGGTGGATCGCCCGACCACCGATCACCTCGAGGAGCCGGTTGCCGATCTTCTTCAGGCGCAGCCCTCGCTCCACGACGGCCCGGTGGTCCTTCGCCATCGAGATGGCACCGTCGTAGCCGAGGAAGTCCGGCGCATGCAGCATGTAGATGTGGAGGGCGTGGCTCTCGATCCACTCGCCGCAGTAGAGCTAGCGTCGCAGGGCGCCAAGCTGCCCGTCCACGACGGCTCCGCAGGCGTCCTCGATCGCCAGGCAGGCGCTCATCTGGTAGGCGACCGGGCAGATCCCGCAGATGCGAGCCGTGATGTCGGGAGGCTCTTCGAAACCTCTCCCTCGCAAGAAGGCCTCGAAGAACCGCGGAGGCTCGTAGATGTTCAGCTGCACATCGGTCAGCTCACCGTCGGTGATGGTCACGTGCAGCGCCCCTTCGCCCTCCACGCGGGTCAGGGCGTGGACGTCGAGGCTCCGCGTGCCGTTCCCATGGGTCATGTCGGGACCTCTCTCATGGCTGGCCGACCTCGCGAAAACCTGCGGCGTCGGCGTTGAAGGTGTGAAAGACCCGCCTGATAGCGCCGTCGGACATGGGAGCGGACCGGAGGAGCTGTACGAACGCCGTGGCGTTGATGGTGTCGGCCGGACCGTAGCAGCCGTAGCAGCCGCGGTTGAACGCCGGGCAGATCGCTCCACAGCCGGCATGGGTGACCGGTCCGAGGCAGGGAGTCCCGTGTGCCACCGTGACGCAGGTCGTTCCTCGGCGCTTGCACTCCACGCACACCGAGGCGGACTGCAGGCGCGGCGGCTTGCCGAGCAGATAGGAGGAGACCACGTGCAGGAGCTGGGACTTGTTGACCGGACAGCCGCGCAGCTCGAAGTCCACGCTGACGTGCTGCGACATCGGCGTCGAGGTCGCCAGTGTCTCGATGTACGCCGGCTCGGCATAGACGATGGAGGTGTACTCCTCCACGTCGGCAAAATTGCGCAGCGCCTGCACGCCGCCCGCCGTGGCGCACGCACCGATCGAGATGAGCACCTTCGACTGCGCCCGGATCTGGCGGATCCGCTCGACATCGTCGGCCGTCGTCACCGACCCTTCGACGATGGACAGATCGTAGGGACCTGCCACCGACGTGCTCGCCGCCTCGAGGAAATGGGCGAAGTCGACCGCGCCGGCCACCGCCAGCAGCTCGTCCTCGCAATCGAGCAGCGTCAGCTGGCAGCCGTCGCAGGAGGCGAACTTCCACACGGCGACTTGGGGAAGTCCCGGGCTCACAGCTCGCGGACCTCCAGTAGCGGTTGCGCCACGTCCCAGGTGACGACGGGACCGTCCGTGCAGACGAACGAGCCCGCCAGCTGGCAATGGCCACAGTGGGCGATGGCGCACTGCATGTTCCGCTCGAGCGACACCTGGATGCGCTCGGCGGCCACCCCCCGCTCGACGAGGTGGAGGGCCACGAAACGCATCATCACCTCAGGTCCGCAGACCATTGCCACGGTGCGACCCGGGTCGATGGGCACCCGGGGGAGCTCGTTGGTCACGATGCCCACGTTTCCCTGCCAGTCCTCGGACCCACGGTCGACGATCGTCCGTACCGTGATGGCGCCCTCGCGCCACCAACCGTCGAGCTCGGAGCGGAACAGCAGCTCCTCGGCGCTCCGGGCACCCACGACGAGTGAGACACCGCGAAAGGCGGATCGCTCGGCCAGGGCCGCGTGCACCACCGGACGCAGGGGAGCAAGCCCGATGCCGCCGGCGACGATGACGACATCACCGTCCCGGGCGGAGTCGACGTCCCAACCGCGGCCGAAAGGCCCGCGGATTCCGACGACGTCTCCGCGCTCCTTGGCGCAGAGGGCACCCGTCACCCCGCCGACGTCGCGCACGGTATGGACGAGAACGCCCTCGCCCGTCGTGGCGCTGGCGGAGATGGGCGCCTCACCCACGCCCCAGGACCAGAGCATGTTGAACTGCCCAGGTGCGATCGCCGGGACCGGCTCGCTCTCTGCCTCGAGCGTCATCGTCACGGTGACGTCGGTCTCGTGCACCGTGCTCACCACCCGGTAGAGCACGGGTCGCATGGGGCCACCGGCCCGGACGGCCTCGGAGCCTTCAGGCACGATCATGGCCGAAGAGGTCGAGCAGCCGCAGCCGGGCCGACTCGAGGCGTTCCTCCATGATGGTGGCCACCGCCGTCATCAGGCGGAACCCCGCCGCCGGGTTCTCCTCCAGGTACGGGAGGATGCAGTCGGCGTGCAGCTCGATGGCGCGCACGTGCTCGACGGCGACGGCGTCGAAGTGCCAGAGGTAGGGGGGAAGCACCCACGACCAGCCCATGATGTCGCCGGTCTGCAGCGTCTCGAGCCCGACAAGCCCTTTGCTGGGAACGTGCACGCCCACTTTCACCCGACCGGCGCGGATGGCGAAGAAACTCCTGGCGGGCGTGCCTTCAGTGCACAGGGCGGCGCCCGCCTCGAACACCACGTTGGTGGCGCACTCAGCCAGCCGCCGCGTGAGCTCGTCGGGCAGCTGCTGGAAGAAACGGTGGGCGGCCAGCTCCTCAGTCATCGTCGTCGGTCGCATCTCAGGTGACCCCCTTTGCCGAAGCAGTTTCGTCAGTGCCGCGTATGGCTCGCACCTCTTCGGTGATGTCGATGCCGACAGGGCACCAGGCGATGCACCGCCCGCAGCCCACGCAGCCCGACACACCGAACTGGTCCCACCACGTTGACAGCTTGTGCGTCATCCACTGCCGGTAACGGGACTTCGTCGAGACCCGGAGCGAGCCGCCGTGGACGTACGAATGGCTGAGCTGGAAGCAGGACGACCATTCGCGCACCCGCTCGTCGATGCCGGAGGCCGCACTCGGCTGATCGCTGACGTCGGCGCAGAAACACGTCGGGCACGCCATGGTGCAGTTGCCGCACGACAGGCAGCGATTGGCGACATCGTCCCAGCGAGGGTGGTTCGTCGCCTCCCGCAGTATCCCGGGCAGACGGTCGGTGTTCATCGACCTCTGCATCCGCCCGACCGCTGTCTCGATGACGCTCGCCGCCGCCTCCAGCTCGGCGTCCCCGGCCGCCCGGGAGGTGAGACCGGCGGCCACGGCCTGCCCGCGATCGGTCACCACCTGGACGACGAAGCGGTGCCGGCTCGGGACGGCCGGATCGAGCTCGGTGAGAATCAGATCCGCGCCGACCCCGACCTCAGGGCCTGTGCCCATCGAAGCACAGAAGCACGTCGATGCCGGGTCGCTGCAGTTGACACCGACGAGGAACAGCCCCTCGCGGCGGCCCCCGTAGACCGGGTCCGCATAGCGCCCGTGCACGAAGACCCTGTCCTGCACCCCGATAGCGGCCAGGTCGCACGCACGGATGCCGAAGAAGGCCAGGGGCGACCGGGCCGGCGGCTGCTCCTCGAAGATCACGCGATCGCCCTCACGGCGGGACCGCCAGAGCACCGACCGGGGGGGGAACAGATAGCGCTTCCAGGTCCCGGCCGGGGCGGCGAAGCCGAAGAAGGCATCGTCGCCCCGTTCGGCCAAGCGGTACCTGCCGGGCTCCTGGGCGTCACCCCAACCCCGCGGGAGCTGGCTGGCGGACGTGATGGGCTCGATGACGACGGAGCCGTCACGCACCGTCGGCCCGAGCACCTCGTAGCCCGCCTGGGCGAGTGCGGCCAGCAGCTCGTCGAGGCCGGACGGCTCGATCACCACATGAGCGCGAGCCGACGCGGGCGAAGGAGGCACGTACGCAGACTGCCTCACACCGAGCGAGTTCTCAAGGGCTGGAAGTCCTCAGCTTCCGGGTCCAACGACCATGGCACGAGGATGTCGACGGTCCCATCACGCATCCGTCGACGCGCCGGCCTGGCGGACGAGCAGTCGGGCGGCGCCAAGGCCTCCTTCCACGGACACCGCCGCCGCGTAAGGGGCGCCCACCTCGAGGTCAGAGAGTGCCCACGGTTGCTGGCCCATGTTGACCCGCCCGAGGTCCCGCTCGAGACGAACGACGTCGCCGGTGGTGTCGATGGCGTCCCACGCCACCGAGAGGCCCACCCCGACCGCTTTCAGGAAGGCCTCCTTCCTCGCCCAGGTGCGGTAGAAGGCGTCCCGCCGTGCCGGACCATGAAGGCGCGAGAGCGCCGCCTGTTCCCCGGGGGAGAGGAAACGGTCCTCCAGCGCCGCCAGGTCCGTGTCGGATCTGCACTCCTCGACGTCGACGCCGACCTCGCGGCCGGTCCCGAAGGCATAGAGGGCCAGTCCGCCCGAACGCGACATGCTGAAGCGCAGCCCGGACGAAGCCGGCCAAGACAGCTCCGGCTTGCCGGCTTCTCCGGTCCGGTACTCGATCCGATCGAGCTCCAGCCCGAGTCGGCCGGCGAGGAGGCGCCGCAACCAGAGATGGCTGGCGACATAGCGGCGGCGATCGCCTTCGCGCCGGATGCGGGCCGCCCGCGCCCGCTCAGGCGCCGACAGCAACGAGATGCCGTCGGGGTCACCGCAGCCGCGGTCGAGCTCGACGCTCCACAGCTCGACGTCACCGGCAACGACCGGGCCCGCCGTGACAGGGGACAACGCCTCAGCCCACTCTCGCTCGTCCGGCTTCGATCGGCCTGCCCACTCGGCCACCACCGTACTGTCTCGACCATGCAAAGCGCGGAGATCCCCCTCACGACGGGGCGGCGGCGGGTGACGGACGTGACGAGCGAGGTGCGGGGTTTCTGCGCGGGGAAAGGGGACGGCTTCTGCCATGTCTTCGCCCCCCATGCCACCGCCGGCCTCGCCCTCATGGAGACGGGAGCCGGCTCGGAGTCGGATCTGGAGGAGACCCTCGACCGGCTGCTCCCGCGCGACGACCGGTACGCCCACCGTCACGGCTCGAGGGGTCACGGGGCCGACCACGTGCTGCCGGCCTTCATCTGCCCGTCACTCGTGCTCGCCGTCAACGCCGGCGTGCCCGTCCTTGGCACCTGGCAGTCCGTCGTCTTCGTCGACCCCAACGCCGACAACCCCCGACGGCGGCTGCTCCTGCACTTCCTCGGCGATCGCCCCTGAGGGCTCGCCACCGCTCAGCTTCGTTCAGCTCCTCCTGCGGGCGAGCTCGAGGCGTACGTCGGTGAGTCGCGAGAAGGGCGAGAAGGGCACGCCGTTGGCCGTGCACCACTTGGCGAGGTCGTCCTTCGCGAAGATGACGTCCGCCACGTTGGCCGCCTTGACGTCGCTCGCACCGTCGCCGACGAGCACCGTCGTCCGGCCCCGGGCGCTCGCCTCCCGCATGGGTGCCCGCTTGCAGGCGCCGCACAGAGCGCACTCGCAGCTCGGATCCTCGTTCGGGAACGTCACCGTCCAGGA